>CACYAW010000036.1 GCA_902772455.1 uncultured Bacteroidales bacterium | reverse complement strand
AGGTAGAGCACATCCCTTTTAAGGATGGGGTCGTGGGTTCGAGCCCCACGCGAATCACTCATCGGGAACGCAGTCCGTAAGGGCTGCGTTTTTGTTTTGCTTCATGACAGGGAGGATATAGAAGAGGGCTCCGGCAAGTTGTGTGCTGCCGGAGCCCTCTTTAGGCGTATTACCCTCTATTTCAAGGGAATTTTATCAGTTCTTCAGGATGATGTCGATAACCGTATTCACGTCGGCGATGTTTACCTCGTAGTCATCGTTGACGTAGGCGCGACCCAGGTAAGTACTAGGATCGGTATAGCCCAGAATCACGTCAATCAGACAGTTCACGTCGGCAATGTTAACCTCACCATCCTTATTGACGTCACCATCGATGCGGGGAACGAAGACGTTCTCGTCGAGGAAGGTCATGCGGCGACGAATCCAGTCCTCAACATAGTCCATCTCGGCGCTCAGGTTAAGCTCTTTACCAGCGAGGTCGGTGTCACCGCTCCAGCGTGCCTCTTCACGTGCAGCAGCTCCAGACTGTTGCAGCTCGTCGATAGCAGTACGGAAACGGTTCACGAGACTGTCGGTATTGAGGTAAGTCTGGCGCAACTCACGATAACGGGCCAGCAGCTCATTGTAGTACCACTTGACCTCAAACATGTCGGCCATGGCCACGTGGCTGATCCAACCGGAGGGGTAACGTTCAGGACTAACCATGTCAGGAATATTCACATTGGGTGCATAATTCTGGCCAAGGCTAATGTCAAGATCCCAGGGAACCATTGTAATGCGGGTGTTCTTGCGGAAGTCCTGCACTGCATAGTAGATATTGGCGCACTCGTTGTCGAGAGCCTGCAGGGCAACGATGAAGATGTAATAATCTTGCATGACGGGCAAGTCGAAGTAGTAGCTCATGCTATCACGTAACGCGAAATTGGTGTCGGCACGGTTGGCAAACCATACTGCATTATACAATGAGCGCCAATGATAGGCAAAGATTTCACTGTAGTCCGGGTATTTGATTTGGAAGCCATCCCATGACGTTACACCGGTAGAAACCTTTGGATTACTCATGTTCACCGTGGTTGTCCAGCTGTCGGCTTTCCATAACACACCATGTATCGTCACCCTGTTCTTATCATCAACGTCGTAACGCTGAATTTTCAACTGCTTGCGGTCGATGGGCTCACACATATTATAGATACCAACATATGCACCGTTGAGCAACACCTCGACCATGTGGCCGCGTGAACCATTACGCACGTTAGCGATGGAGTCGGCATACCAGGGCTTACGGGCCATGTCAAGCCACAAGTCAGAGTTGATGCGGTTGCGGATGCGCAGGAAGTCTACCTGTCCAGCATCAAGGATCCAGCTGTTATCGTTACGCAGGCCAAAGAAGCGGTGGTTCTGCTTTGTAGTATCTTCCTCGTTCAAGAACTTGATGTGGTAATTGCGCTTGTGGCTGCCATCAACATTAGTGGCGCCACCACGCCATTTTACCTTGGCAAACATGGGTTCGGCAAAGGCCGAGTCAGGCTCGCTTACGGTGACGTAGCCACGGGTGTAGTCATTGCCAAATGTACCTGTAAGTTCCACAACGGGCAGCCAAGTGAAGGTAATGTTGCCAATCATGATGCTGTCACCCATCATAGCCACGACGGGATACTGCTTACCGCCCTCAATGCCGGTGAACACATACGAATCGCCGCTTTGCAACTCGCTGTCCTCGATGAAAAGGCTGACGATAGACTCATCGAAGCTGACAACAGCCTCAAAGTCACTACCGAATTGTGATTGCGGAATGCTGCACAGCCAGGTGTTGTTGAGCGTGTCCAGAGGAGCGCGATGCCCGCCAATGTTTAATGTCTGTCCCCATGAGGCCATAGCAGTCAGGAGGATTGCCAAGACCGAAAGAAACTGCTTTTTCTTCATTTCTAATAAAACCTTCTTAAATATGATAGTTATTCAAAATTCGCTGCAAAGATAGTAAAAAAGTTGATGAGCAAGCCAAAATTCCTGAAATGATATGCTCATGGCGCGCCGATAACTGCTGTACCCGGCATTTTCCCCACCATTTACAATGACGTTGAGGCATCTCTTGCCAGGGCCCGAAAAATAATTCCACAGATTTTTCTTTTTTTTGTTTCTTATCCGCTAAAAAACAAGTAACTTTGCTCTCTCTTATCACTCAACTTGAAAATCACTCGATAGCAATGAAGATATTTACCAACGATGGACTGCGTCGCATTGGCGACCGTACTGTGGAAAAAGAGGACATGACGATGCTCGACCTGATCGAAAGGGCCGCATCGGCTGTGTCCTACGAGCTCATATCGCGCTGGAGGACGTCCAAGCGCTTCGTCTTCTTTGCCGGCCCTGGTGACAATGGTGCCGATACGCTGGCTGTTGCCCGCATGATGTATGAACAGGGTTATCGTCCCGAGGTCTATCTGTTCAACATCAAATCCGCCCAATTGTCCCCGTGCTGCCTGGCCAACCGCGACCGTCTGCTGCAGACCGCAGGCGATGATATCGACTTCATCGAAGTCATCCAGAACTTCTCGCCTCCCGAACTCGATGAGAACGACGTGGTGGTTGACGGCTTGTTCGGCAACGGGCTGCGCACCCCGCTCAAGGGCGGATACACGGCACTGGTGCAGTACATCAACAGCAGTGGAGCCTATGTGGTGTCGATTGACATCCCGTCGGGCATGTTTGGCGAGTGGAACGTTGGCAACGACCGCCGCAACATCATCAAGGCCAACCTGACGCTGACCTACCAGAGCAAGCGCTTGGCCTTCTATTTCTCAGAGAATGCCGACTTTGTGGGCGAATGCAAGGTACTGGACATCGAGCTGGACAGGGAAAGCATAGACCGCACGCCCACCGACTTCTACCTTATCGAACGTGACGATGTGCATGAAGTGATGCGGCCGCGCAATCCATTCATCAACAAGTATGACAACGGTACGCTCTTGCTGATTGCCGGAAGCTACGGCATGATGGGTGCCGCCGTGCTCGCTGCACGCGGAGCGCTGCGCGCCGGTGCGGGGCTGGTGACAGTTCATGCGCCGCGTTGCGGTTACCAAGTGCTGCAGACCGCCGTCCCCGAGGCCCTTTTCGAGCCAGACCGCAACGAGCTGATGACCGAGTCCATTGACTTGCGCCACACCTATAGCGTTGTCGCACTGGGTCCCGGCATGGGTGTCCACGACGAGACGCTGGAAGCCGTGCACCACTTCATCATGAACTTCAAGCGTCCTTGCCTGATTGACGCCGATGCGCTCAACTGCATCGCACATCGCCCCATGCTGCTCAAGAGCATTCCTCAGCGCTCCATCATCACCCCTCATGCGATTGAGTTTGACCGCCTCTTTGGCGAGCATAACACCGACGAGGAACGTCTGAAAAAGGCCATCGACGTGTCCAAACTCTACAGCATCACTATCGTGCTGAAGGGCCATTACACCATGACCGTGCGTCCCGACAGCAAAGTCTATGTCAACAGCAGCGGCAACCCGGGAATGGCCACTCCAGGCAGCGGCGACGTGCTGACAGGTGTCATCGCCTCGCTCATCGCCCAGAACTATTCGCCCGACTGGTCAGTCGTGCTGGGAGTGTACCTGCATGGACTGGCAGGTGACCTGGCCGCCCAGGTTCACGGCACCTACGGCATGGTGGCCAGCGACATCGTCGACAACTTGGGCAAAGCCATTATCGAAGTGATGAAGTGACCAGGAGGGTATCGTACCCACTTCAAGAACACACGATGGGCTGGCAGTCATAGATTGCCAGCCCATCGTTATCAGTACCTGAAGTGGGACTTGAACCCACACGGCCGCAATGGCCAAGGGATTTTAAGTCCCTCGTGTCTACCGATTCCACCATTCAGGCATGCGGTGCGGATAATTCGGGTGCAAAGATACTACTTTCTGGGAATATCCGTGCTTTTTCCGTCATTTTTTTGGTCAAATCCGTCTTTGACCAAATCCAACAGGCACACATCCTCGGTCGATGCCTGCTGGATAAAGCGCTGCTTGTCAACCCGCTCAAAGAGTTTTCCAAAGCTGTCATCCGTCTTGGCGATGAACTGGCTCTCACCCGTTTCGGCAAGCGCATTGGCCACTTTGTTGACGGTCAAATCGTCGGGGTCACAGGCAGGATGATAAGCGATGTCTCCGTCCTCCTTGTCCCCGTCATTCTTGCCGGTGACTGCAATGATCAACCCGGCGCGCTGTAAACGGGTCAGCAACCTGTCGGCCAGCACAAGGGGAATGTCATATTTGAGAATCAGCTCGTTGCGGGTGAGTGCCGGCAGACGATGCTTGAAACGGTAGGTCACCAGAGCGGTCACCGCAACGGCCAAGTGATAGCCATAGGTCGGGGAGATACCCTCGACCTTCTCGCGGTGGGCAAAACTGTCAAAGTTCTGCCACGAGTAGGTGAGCACGACGCCCGAGAGGGCGATGAGCCACGACAGCTGCATCCACACCAGCATCAAGGGCAAGAAGGCGAAACTGCCGTAGATGGCATTATACTTGGACACATAGACCTGTCCGCTCACAAACAACCACTGCACCACATGGAACAACGAGCCGCACAAGATGCCGGCAAACAGGGCCGACAAAAATCGCACCTTGGTGTTAGGCACCAGATAGTAGGCAGCGGTGAACACGAGCCATGAGATGATGATAGGGATGAATGAGAGCAGCCGCTGCATCACGGGCGAGAGAGGGTTACCCTCGAACACATGCTGCACCGCATCACTCATAAAGATGGAGATGCCTGCCGAGCACACCATGAGCACCGGCAGGAGCATAAACAAGGCCGAGTAGTCGGTGATTTTGCGCTGCAGAGAGCGCTTGGTGGCTACACCCCACACGTGGTTGAAACTGTCCTCCACACTGCTCATGAGCGAAATGAGCGTCCACAACAGGAAAACGATACCGATGCCGATGAAGATGCCCTGCGAAGCATGCGCCAGATAGTTATCGACATATTCCAGCGCGTTTTCCAACGCATGGCGCTGAGCGGGGAAATACTTGAAAAGCTCGCTCTGCAACAGGTTCTGGAAGCCGAAGCCACGGGCAATGGCAAACAACAACGCCAGCGCCGGCACGATGGCCAGCACTGTCCTGTAGGTGAGGGCACAGGCCTGAGTCTGCAGGTCGCGGTCCATGAATGAGCGCACACTCAGGTTAATGACCTTCAGGGCCTTAACCGACCACAGGTTGCGCGTGTCATTCCACACGCCACTGATGCAGTAGCGTAGGTTACGGTTGATGCGTTGCCACAGGCTTTCGTGCCTATCCTCCATAGGAAAGGAAGATCACAGGTTGTCCAGCTCTTTTCTGATCTGATCAAAGATGCCGTCGATAGTGCCCATACCATTGATGGCAAGGTACTTGCCCTGCTCCTCGTAATAGGCCTTCAACGGTGAGGTCTGATTGTAGTACACCTCCAGACGCTTGCGGGCGGTTTCCTCGTTGTCATCGGCACGGCCACTCAACTGGCCACGCAGCAGGATGCGCTTGATGAGCTCTTCGTCGGGAACCTCAAGGCCCACTACCGCATCGATGCGGGTGCCGCGGTCGGCGAGCAACTGCTCCAGAGCCTCGGCCTGCGGGATGGTACGGGGATAGCCGTCAAAGATGACGCCATCGGCAGTCTTGTCCTTATTCTCGTCAAGCACCTGGGCCAGCAGGTCGATGATGAGCTCGTCGGGGACGAGTTGTCCCTGATCGATATAGCCCTTGGCCACCTTGCCCAGCTCAGTGCCGCGACGCATGTTGTCGCGCAGCACGTCACCCGTTGAAATGTGGAACAGATGGTACTTGTCGATGATCTTATCGCTTTGGGTGCCTTTGCTCTAATGAATGTTGGCTTATTATACTGATTATTCTGACTTATTTCTCCTTCAAGACGTAGATATCAGGCAGGTTGCGTGCCAAGCCGTCCAGGTCCAGGCCATAGCCCAGAATGAACTTGCTGGGAATCTCAAATCCCACATACTCTGGACCCTTGCCCATGGTGAGCGAACCAGGCTTGAAGAGCAAGGACACCATCTTCACCGACTTGGCATTGTGCTTGGCCAGTTCATTGCGCAACTGGGTTGCGGTCACGCCGCTGTCGATGATATCCTCGACAATGAGCACATTACGGCCATCAATGTCCTCGGTGAGGCCCATGATCTGCTTGACCGAGCCCGTCGATTCCATGCCCTCATAGGACTTGAAACGGATAAAAGTGATCTCGGCATCCTGCAGGTCACACGCCCTGAACAGATCGGCAGCAAAAATAAACGCTCCGTTCAGAACACAAAGGAAAAGGACGTTCTCATTGGCATAGTCACGCTTGATTTCCTGGGCAAGGCGGTGCACTTGCTTGGCAATCTCTTCACGTCTGATGTAAGGCTCAAACGTCAAACCCTGATAAGTTACTTCTTCCATAACAATAAAAAATAGGCCACAAAATTAACAAAGATTCTCGGGCCACACAACATTTACACCATTTTATATTGAAATGAATGGCAGAATTGGTAAATTGGTTAAAATGTGTTAAAAATCACCACAAAGCCTTGGCTGGTTCAAAATTTGCATATATCTTTGCGATATCATTTTGATATCATTTTAAACAAAACTAAATATTAACTTTTCAACTTTTATCTATTATGGAAACTAAGGAATTTAATTTCAAAGGCTTGACAGTGAACGGTTTTGTAATGTTGTTCATCGTCATCTTGTTGCCGATTCTCGCCATTTGGGGAATTTATCGTAGTGTCATCCTGTTTGACATGCCCAACCACGGCTGGCAGCCCACCGCACTGCTCATCGCGAGCCTGTTGTTCATCATCTGCACCTTAATCCTCTTGGGCGGATTTCTCATGCTGGAACCCAACACCGCAAGGGTAACCACATGGTTCGGCAAGTACAGCGGCACATTCACGCGCACCGGCTTCTATTGGATCAACCCCTTCTATGGCACTAAGAAAGTGTCGCTGCGTGCCCGCAACCTGGATGCCGAGCCCATCAAGGTCAACGACAAGGTGGGTAACCCCGTGATGATCGGCCTGGTTATGGTGTGGAGACTGAAAGACACCTATAAAGCCTTGTTCGAAGTGGATTCACAGACTATGGCCTCGTCCGACGGCGAACTTCGTGAGCGTACAGAGTTACGCCGCCTTGAGGCAGGTAGCCGGCCAATATGCCTATGACGACAACGACGAGAACACCAAGGAACTGACCCTGCGCTCGGGTGGTGACGAGATCAACGAGCAACTCGAGGACAAGCTCAACGAACGTCTGTCGTTGGCTGGCATCGAAGTAGTCGAGGCTCGCATCAACTACCTGGCCTATGCCCCCGAAATCGCTGCCGTGATGCTGCGCCGCCAGCAAGCCAGCGCCATCATCACCGCTCGCGAAAAGATCGTTGAGGGCGCTGTGAGCATGGTGAAAATGGCCCTTGACAAACTCTCGGCCGATGACATCGTCGAGCTCGATGAGGACAAGAAGGCCTCGATGGTGAGCAACCTGCTTGTAGTGCTCTGCGCCGACGAATCGGCCCAGCCCGTAGTCAACACCGGCACACTCAACCAGTAATCCTGCAGGGCCAATGCGAATTACGCGAATTGAACAAATTTCGCTAAACATCTTATTCGTGCAATCAGTGTCATTCGCGTAATTCGCAATAAAGTCCCGCCTAAAGAATCAGCAGACTATGGCAAAGAAAGCCACTAAAAGTTTCATCCTGCGTGTCGACAGCGACACGATGGATGCCATCGAGAAGTGGGCAGCCGACGAGTTCCGTTCCACCAACGGCCAGTTGCAGTGGATCATCACCGAGGCGCTGCGCAAGGCCCGCCGTCTGCCCAAAAAGAAGAAAACCGAACCCGACAATCAGGCCGACGACAATGTCTCTGATTGACAACACCGAGTGCGATTAGCAATATCGCAACTGTGAGTAAAGTGTTATCAACAATTAAGAGTTATAAGTTATGGAACTGGGTAAAAAGAAAGCAAGGATGATATCCTGGGCCATCATGATACCGTTGACCGCCGTCCTGATAGCCTTAAGTTGGGCGGACCGCCTCGATTCAAGTTGGACGCTTCCTCTGTTTATGCTCTGCTCGATCATCGCAGCTGGAATCGTGAAATTCTTTCAGAAGCGCGTTGACCCTGAAGCCTACAAGGCCGAGCTCAAGGAGTTTGAAGCAGAAGAGAAGGCCGAGGAGGAAATCCGTCGCATCAAAATCAAGCGCACGTGGGGTGGCAGCATCTGTGAGTTCATCACGGCGATGGTGCTCATCGTGTCTTGGATACTGATTTTGCGGGACCACCCGTCGCTGGCCAGTGACGGTGAGGGTCTCAAGATAGCCGGGCTATGTACAGTGGGCGCCATTTGGTTTCATGTCTCAGCCTATTTTCACAATACGATGGGTTATCCATCATCCACCGTCAATCAGTTGAAAATGTGTATCTACCGCAAGCGGTCCTTGGGCATATTATGCGCCGTTTTCCTGATTTGCGGCTTCCTGATTCCCGATGGGAGCAAAGTGGGCGAATGGTTCGTGATTGTTATGGGTCTCTCATTCGTGCTGCTCTTCTCGTCTAAGTTTTGCATGGGTTATGTCAAATAAAAGAATTAAGCGATGAAACAGAGCAACAAAATGATTCTTCTGGCCGTAATGATTGCCGTCGGGGCCTTTTGCGGGCTTGCGTCTGGTTCTATACTCCAGTGATGGGGGATATCTGCAATGGCGCTACCCTCCTGACCTACATCGTGGGCCGCATTATACAAATCTTAGCCTGGAAAAAGTAATGAATCACCTAAAAAGACAAATGACAATGAAACAGTCCGATCAACCACAAGAAAAATTTGACATCAAGAAGATTAAAGTGGGCCGCACAATCGAAGGGACCATTCTGGAGGCCATTACCGTTATGCTCCTTATCGGCACGTGGGTTATTGCCCTGACTAAACATCAGTTCGGTGGAGGCATGCAAAACGAGTGGCTTCAAGTAGCTATAATCATCAGCATTGCCGCTATTGCGCTTCTGGTTGTCGCCTATTTCCCGCGCTACATGAAGAACGCTCATCAGCTTAGAAATATTCGACAAGTTCTGATTTCTGTCCGTTCGTTCCGCGTGCTGGCCGTTGAATTTGCGTTAATGATATTGTGCAATGCCATTTCGGGCGGCACGATGATGAGGCAACCTTTCTGGACCAGTACCGCAGTGGCAGTTATTATCATCACTTCCTTGATTTTCTACCTGTTAATCATTAGGGCAAAAACGAATGGGGAATGATGCGATTCCCCATTTGAGGTTTTTGCCTTGATTTTTGAGCTATCTTGTTCATCCATACAACTATGAATAAAGAAGTTGAACGATTTTGGCAGCGATGGGGCGACACGGTCAGGTTCCTCTTGTGGGGCCTGACTGCGGCGTTGGTATGCTTTTTGCTATATCGCGTTATTGTGAACAACAACACTCCACATCTGGTGCCCATGAGCGAAGGCGCACGCGACAGTCTGATGACCATCGGTGTGCCCCGTGGTATGAACGACACGTTGGTGAGGTATGACGCTTTCGACGTGCACTTCAACAGCGAGCGCTGCATCGCCAATTGCGCTCTTTACGAGATCACCCGCAGCGAGCTCAACGGAACAACAGAGCGCGGCAACGAGTTCACGGTTGACCCTGGTGTGAAAGGGTGCCCACAGCCCGAGGACTACGCCGGCAGCGGCTTCGACCGTGGTCACCTGGTGCCTGCAGGCGATCTCAAGTGGAACGGGACGGCCATGCGCCAGTCGTTCCTGCTGACCAACGTCGGACCGATGCACAAAGCCCTGAACGAGGGTGGCTGGGCTAAACTGGAGGAGAAGGTGCGTGAGTGGACGGCACGGGACAGCGCGATGCTGGTGTTCACGGGACCCGTTGTGAGCGACGGCGACACAACGCTGACCAGCGGTCGCGTAAAGGTGCCAAGTGCCTACTACAAGGTCATCATGGCACCGTGCGTGAGGCCGATGCGCGTCATCGCGTTCATCTACCCCAACGGACACAGTGGGGGACGCTTGCAGCAGTATGCCGTGAGTGTGGACGAGGTGGAACGCCGCACGAGGCTGGACTTCTTCCCCACCCTGCCGGCAGAGGAGCAGCAGCGGCTTGAAAGCAGCATTCACATAGACGCTTGGACACATTAGTCAATAATATTGAGATCAAACCATAGAAAATGAAGCAGTTAGCCAAAATTTGGATATTAGCGGTAATGATGGTGATGGGCGGTGCCCTGCCACCACAAGTGATGGGAGATAACGCCATCACCACTCAGTGGTGTGCCCAAGCCAAGAGCAAAAAGAAATCCAAGAAAAACAAGAAGAAGGACAAGAAAAAGTCCCGCCGCTCTGTAGAGACGCAAAAATTTGCGTCTCCGTCCAAGAAATCCAGTGTATCTAGCCTGGCAAGCGTTCCCACTATCGGCAAGACGGCAACTGCATCAGTCAGCCAGTCGGGCACAAACCCGCTGATGGCCGTCGGCACCCCCAAAGGGATGTCTAATCAAGTCTTGAACTATAAAGCCATCAGGGTGAACTATAATCCGACATACAGGATTCCCAACTGCGTGGCCTACGAGTTGACTGCGACGATGGTCGATATGGCCGATGCTCCCGGGCATGAGAACCGCAAGAACTACAACTATGCCAAGGACAATAGCGTGAACACATGCCCTGAGAACTGGGAATACCGCGGCAGCGGCTACAGCCGTGGCCACATAGCGCCTGCAATGGATATGCGCTGGGACAAGACCGCAATGGCGCAATGCTTTTACATGACCAACATGTGCCCACAAGACACCAAACTCAACAACGACCACTGGCGCATTTTGGAAGAGAAGGTGCACCGCTGGGCCAAGCGTGACAAGCGCTTGATGGTCTATACCGGCCCCATCATGGGCAAGAATCCCAAGATGATTGGCAAAAACAAGCAGAACATCGCTGTCCCCGATGCCTTCTTTAAGGTCGTCTATGCCCCCGATCAAAAGCGCGCCATCGCCTTCATCTATGACAACAAACCCTGCCCCGGCAACATCAGCAAATATGCCGTCACCGTCGCCGAAGTCGAGCGCCGCACAGGCCTCACCTTCTCCAGCGCCATCCCCAAGCGCCAATGCAATGTCGACGACTGGCAATAACACTGTATTCTATCATGACTAAGCAACTGTGCGTGTTCAGGTGTTGTTCTGGTTGATGAGATTGACAACCACCTTCACCATGACGTCTTTTTCTTCGGTTTTACTCTCGGCTATCATGAGAGTAAGAGCAACAAGCGTGTTGTCGGCCAAGCGTTTAGTGCCATCCTCACGATAAAGTATGCCATTGTTATTGAGGAACCACAAGAACAGTGTGGCGGCTATGCGCTTGTTGCCGTCACTGAAGGAATGGTTCTTGGTAACAAGATAAAGCAACATAGCAGCTTTTTCCTCCACACTCGGATAGAGTTCCTCACCGCCAAAGGTCTGATAAATCTGCCCTATACTGCTCTTGAACGAGTCATCTTTCTCGTTGCCAAACAACGAACTGCCACCAAATTTCTTCTGCAACAACCTAATCTCGTCCATTGCATTGTCATAGGTTGCGTGAAAATGTTCCTCACGGGTGGTCTTATTGATGGCAAGACGTTGATAATCATAGTTGTCAAGTGTATCAAGGGCATAAGTATAGTCGGTCACAACCTCGAACAGCGCTTTGTTCTCCTCGGTTGAAGCCAATGGCTGATGCTCGATAGCACGACCCACAACCTGGATGAGTTGACGCAATTCACCGATCTGGTCCCGACGGATGCGATCGTTCACGGCATACCCCTTCACGAGATATTCCTTCAATATCTTGTTTGCCCATTGGCGAAACTTGATACCACGTTTTGTGTTCACCCTATAGCCAACTGATATAATCATATCGAGGTTGAAGTAAGGAATCGTGCGTTTTACTCTTCTTTTACCTTCAATTTGAACTTGTGCAATTTTTGCACAGGTTGCGGTCCTCTCTAATTCTTCTACTCGATAGATGTTATTGATATGGCGCACAATGGTTGTCCTATCCGTTTGGAACAAATCAGCCATTTGGGGTTGAGTTAGCCATACGGTATCATTTTCAAGACGGACATCTATGCGGGTCTGTCCGTCTTCTACCTGATATATCACAATCTTGTTTTCTTCCATAGTGGTCAGCATGATGTGTTTGGGATTGCACAGTTAACTAAAAACTGAGTCACTCGTCTAAAAGAAATTTGATTTTTCAGTCCAGTTGCAGTAACTTTGCAGGGTGAAAAAACTAGAGATATGAAGAAGAAACAGAAAAGGAGCATCTATTACCTGCTGGCGGTCGTGCTGCTGGGACTGGCAGGCTATCATGGCTACCAGAAGAACGGGTTCTATAAGAGTGCCTATAACGAGGAGCTGCCTGTCGAGCAGGGCCAACAGGACAAGCAGGAGGGCAAGGAGTACCAGTCCACGGGCGACCTGTCGCTGCTGGATGTGAGGCTGCCCGAACGCCTCGACAACCAGACGGTGCACTACAAACACATCGTGGTCTACTTCAACAAGCATTACCGTGTGCCCAACTGCGTGGCCTATGAGCTGACCAACACCATGACGTCGATGGCTGATTCACGTGACGCCGAAAACCGCGCGAACTATAAATTTGAACGCGACCATGACGTGAAGGGCTGCCCCGACTGGTGGGACTACAAGGATAGCGGCTACACCCGCGGCCACATGGCCCCGGCTATGGACATGCGCTGGGACAAGACGGCCATGGAACAGTGCTTCCTGATGACCAATATCTGCCCGCAAGTCGAGGAGATGAACGATGGCGAGTGGCGCCATGTCGAGGAGGCAGTGCACAAGTGGTCACGTTCTGCCAAGCGGCTCATTGTGCTCACGGGTCCCATCCTTACCAACGATATGGAATACATAGGCAAGCATGACGATATTGCCGTGCCCGAAAGTTTCTTCAAAGTCGTCTATGCGCCTGAATTGAACCGAGCCATCGCCTTTGTGATGGAAAACAAAGGAATGCCCAACAGCTGGACCAACTATGCCACAACCATCGACAAAGTGGAGGCATTGACTGGTTATGACTTCCTAGCAAAACTCGAGGACAACGTGGAAAACGTTGTCGAGAGCAAGCAAAATATTAAAGACTGGCCCGCTTATTACCCACGCCGATGAATCCACTTGAACTGACAGCCTTAGCAGGCGACACCATTTGCGCCATCTCGACCCCGCAGGGCCGAGGCGGCATCGCTGTGATCCGCGTTAGCGGGCCACAGGCACTCGACATTGTACAGCAACGCTGGCGAGGCAAACCGCTGGCCGACATGGCAACGCACACTGTCCACTTGGGGCAACTCACTGATACCGCAGGAGACTGCCTCGATCAGGCGGTGCTCACCGTCTATCGTGCTCCCAACTCATTCACAGGCGAAGACGTCGTGGAACTGGCATGCCACGGTTCGACATGGATTCAGCAGCAGGTTATCCAAACGCTGATTGATGCGGGTTGCCGCCATGCCACAGCAGGCGAATTCACGCGCCGTGCCTTTGCCAACGGTCGCATGGACCTCTCACAGGCCGAGGCTGTCGCCGATGTCATCGAGGCACAGTCCCGCGCAGCCCATCATGTGGCGATGAACCAGATGCGCGGGCGCTACAGCGATGAACTGAAGAGCTTGCGTGACAAACTGCTGCACTTTGTGGCACTCATCGAACTGGAACTGGATTTCAGCGAGGAAGACGTGACCTTTGCCGACCGCAGCGAAGTGACGGCACTGGCGCGCGACATCCACGCCGTGATATCACGCTTGGCCGACAGTTACCATGACGGCAACGCCATCCGCAACGGCATGCCCGTTGCTATTGTTGGACAGACCAATGCCGGAAAATCCACACTGCTGAATGCCCTACTGTGTGATGACCGTGCTCTAGTGAGCAATATTCACGGAACAACCCGCGACACCATCGAGGACACCGTGATGATGGGAGGCACGCTGTTCCGTTTCATCGACACCGCAGGCATCCGTCAGTCAAGCGACACTGTCGAGTTGATGGGCATTAAGCGCACATGGCAAGCCATCGACAAGGCCAGCGTCGTGCTATGGGTTGTTGACGTCACCAGTGCCGACACCAGTATGGCCCACAACATCCTGGCCCACTGCAGCGGCAAGGCCCTCATCGTCGTGCTCAACAAGACCGACCTTGACGACGACTTCGCCGCAAGGAGTGAGCTAAACGACATGCTACCCGAGGGCACACCGGTCGTAGCCATCAGCGCGAAGAGCGAGGAAGACATCGAGGCACTTAGAAGCCTCATTGTCGAGACCGCCTCCCTGCCCGAGGTGGACAGCGACGCCGTCATCGTCACCAATGCACGCCACTATCAGGCATTGACGCGCGCCCGCGACGCCATCGCCCGTGCCATTAGCGGCCTTGACAGCGGCCTCAGCGGCGACCTCCTTGACCAGGACATCCGCGAATGCCTCCACTGGCTAGGCGAAATCACCGGCGAAATCACCACCGACACCATCCTCAGTGAAATCTTCACCCACTTCTGCATCGGAAAGTAAATATTTATGCAGATATTGAGTATTTTAATGCGTTATCTTTTGGACATTAGAATAATAACTTAGTTCGTCCTTTTCGGGGTCATCAGTTCATTTCGGGCGAAATCTAACCAAAAAACGATAGATTTCGCCCGAAATGCCTTGGCTGTCTCAAAGGTTTGTTGGAGTCATATGATGCAAAAACATAATGCCAAATGACCAAACGAAATTAGGCCAAATAACCAAACAAATATTGATTTACCCTTTTATTTATGGAAATGAGAGGGCAGCGAAGAATCTGGAGAACCCCTTGAAGACACCCCTTAAACTGACACAAAACTCAAAACTGAACATTGCGCATGGTCAAAGTCAATGTCTCATCAACTCCTTCACTTCCTCATACAACTGTTTCAAATATAGTATAGAAATATCAACCAGCGGCTCGAACATGAAATTGTTCATGTGTATATTCTCCGAAGTAAGCATTAATACCTTGTTCATCAGCAGACACTGATCCTCCATATCATCGTAGTGATACTTCTTCAGTATTGTTACCAACTTCGCCGTGCGGTTACTTTTAGGTTTTATATCTCCCTTCTGGTCTTCTGTAAGCACGTCATTCATAAACTCCTCTGCCTTTAGCCGGATAGCCATCGAAAGCACCAACTTATTGACTATCTCCACCTCATTCGGGTCTTTCATAACTGCCTCTGCTTCCTCGAATAGTGCTGCAAGATAGTTGTCAGCCTTAAAGGATATAGCAGCATCCTTGTCGATGGCATCCTTCACCTCTCTGTAATATATCTCTTGTATATCTCCCAGTGTGATCTCAGCCGTCAAATCCTCCATGTGAAGACAAGCCGTCAACTTCTTGTAGTCATCGTTATCACCCTTGGTGTATTCTATCAGGTTCCTCACAAACGGGATGCAGCTAATGAACGCACGCCTATCGTCCAACTTCGAGAGCATCTTGTTCTTAAGGATGTCGGTCTTGTAAATGCCCTTGCACATTTTCACGCTCCTGTCAGCTTTCTTGTCAGCGAAGAAGATGTTTCCACCCGGCTCCAATCTCGACACAACCGTCCTATAGAAGTCGAAATTGTGAGTCAGTATCAGAATCGAGAAGTTGCCGTTTATCTTCAGGTCATTCAAATACTCCACGATGGCATATTTGTTTTTGTAGTCGAATGAGTCGGCAATATCGTCAAACACCAGCAACGTCTTGGTTCCGTTTATAAGACGCGCCTCAAGCTCGAAGAGATTCTGCAAGATGAAGAATGCCTTACGCTCGCCGGTACTCAGATGCTCTACCAATGTTTTACGTTCCTGACTGACAGGCTCGTCATCGCCATCCTGATACAGGAACTCTAATTCCGGGGTCTTGGTGTTCAGCAGAATGTCACTCTTGTTCTGTAAGTCCAATTTGAACGGCACAAAGAAACGACCCCTAAACACATCTATTACACGCTCCCATTCTGAGCGTTCTTCGTTGGCACGGCTCACTATGCTCTTCAGTATGTCACGGTTTCTGGTGTACAGGTCTACCATGTTGTCCAACTCACCTTTGCATCTGCTAAAATAGCCACGCAGTATCTTCTGCTGGAATGCATTATAATCCGCCAGCTCCGCTATCAAATCGGGGTACGACTGTATCACGTCCTTGAAGGCTTTCAGCCCTTGGTTTTTGTCAAGCTTGCTCTCAAGGCTGTTGAAGATTCTCTTGATGTCGTCGTCGGTTAGAATCCGTGCCATCTCATCATTAATCACAGCTTTCATATCCGCCTTGCTTGTAATAGGCCTACCAGTCTTCAACTCCATCTTATGCTCAGCCAGGAAGAAGCGATCATCATCCACCGACTTCATCAAGCTGTTGGCCTGTGACGTGCCAAACGACTTCACACCGCTACTGAAGAAGTCAGAACTTCCCAGCAACTCCGTATATTTCTCAAAGTATTGCTGAATCTCCGCCCTATTTTCGAGGATAAACTCCCTAACCTTACCGCTCTTCTCAAAAACATCGTTAAACTTGAAGTCATACTCCAGTACCTCAGCACCAGCCTCAATCTGTTCTCTTATGCGTATCAAGCAGTCGAAATAGTTGTCATCCTCGTTCTCCTTAAACGCAGCCAGAATCTCGTCCTCACAGTCAGAACTCTTGGCCAGGTTTTTTATGCTCTTCTTCAAAGCTTTCTTAGCTGAATCCAACTGACGGAATATTGCATCATATTCCCCTTTCAACTCAGCGTTAGCCAAAAAGGTACTTATTTGTTTCGTGCCATCAGCATCATCGTTTTGGAACACAAATGTATTGTCCTTATTAATAGGCACATCATCTATAGTGATTGCCGCATGGCTTTCACGTTCCTTGTAGAAATCGTCACAAGGTTTCTTCCCTGCTAAAAGTTGAGCAATAGTCTTTGTAAGTGAGGTCTTCATTGTCCCGTTGGGAGCATAGACAACAGCTATATTCTTATTGCCATAATCTAGCTCAAATCGTAAATCACCTATGCCATAACAATTCTGCACATCAAACTTCAATATCATATTATCACTTCTTATTGGTTAGTATTTCATTTTATCAATCAACATCATCATAATCGCATGAACAAATTCGATGCCATCATCCACAACCACTGCCAGATTGTCATATATTCGTTCCTGTGTCATACTCATACCACATTTCACACCCCAAAAACCACTTAACTCTAAAATACATTTTCAGTGTCTACTTTGAAGGTCTGGTACAGTACCTCTCTATGTATGTTTTAGGAACATGGCTCGTGTAGAATAAGATGCGAAAGGTACTTCTCCCCCTTTTTGTCACGCATGGGGGAGGCTCTATCATCACGCTGAACCGAAGCGGAACCTGATGAGAGGCTTCGGGATAGCTTGCACATCGTATTTGCATCACACATGGCACATCATGTCGTCAAAGTAAAACGACTACAACACAACCCGCGCAGCACATACTCATCCAGCACTATAACGTAGAAGCGGCGTAGCGGCGACATAATCCGTCCCTTGCTAACCTCCCTTGTCAGCACACTCACAATGCTGCCGGCACTCATGTCAAGGGATGATTACGTCGCCTCATAGTGTGTGAAGGTGTGATTGCCTCTGAGCGGCTTATCATTATCCAGCTTGCTATGCTCATCATTATCTTGTATTCATTATTTTGTTTGCTATAATAGACATTTTTTGTCTACCTGCGCAAATAGATATGCTTGTACAGAAGGGAAAAGCCCTTCGAACATCGCAAATAGCTCGAACGGCAGCTTACATTAAACAGGTAATCAACTGAAATATTTTTTTTATATTCACCTTGATAAAAAACGAAATCTGCTGATGCTAAATCAACAAATCAGATCCTTGTTTTAAAAGTTACCCCTGAAGATTAAAGCGTGTAGAAAGGACATCCACCCCATCATAATTCAATCTTCATTTAATAGCAATAGCAACAATTTGCTACATTATGCTACACATTCGCTACGAATTATATAGGTAATAATACATCATAATCCATTGCATCTCAACATCGCTACACATAGATACAATCTTTTCGCCAGAATTCGTGTTCCAAAACTTATAATTTCACATATCATCATGTATTAGTACATATTATGGGCACTTCAATTTGACACACTCTCTTATATTCAGTAGCACGAATCTTATGTTATAGATGTGCTTTTGCATCATTCTAAAATTTTGGGAGATTTGAAATTTTATTTGCGGAAACTACGGCTAATTAAAAAAAAAGCCGTACTTTTGCAAAAAGAAAAAGCTGAATTGTATAATGGACACATCGACTAAGGGAATACTGACACCCAAAGACATTGACGAAGAGGGGAGATACTACTTTGTTCGTAAGGCTATGGATGCGGGCGATGTGGTGAGGTTGAAAAATGGCCTGTATGCCACAGAGGACGGACTGGCTGATACGATGGTGGACGTGGAGCGTATAGTTCCAGGCGGTGTGCTGTGCCTTTATTCGGCATGGGAGCACTATGGGCTGACAACGCAGATACCAGGCTCGATCTATGTGGCTGTGGAGAAGCACAGGAAGGTGGTGGTGCCGGCATTTCCGCCTATCAAGCTGTGCTACTGGGAACAGAAATACTATGAGATGGGCGTGGTGGAAGCGGACGTGGCTGGTCATAAGCTGCGGATCTATGACATTGAGCGGTCGGTGTGTGACGTGGTGCGTTTCAGGAACAAGGTGGGAATGGACGTGATGACGGAGGTGCTGCGAGCTTACCTGAGACGGAAGGACAGGAATATTGCGAGGCTGACGGAATATGCGGGAAAGATGCGCATTGGAACGATAATGACTCAATATCTGAATGTAATGGTGTGATTAAGGGTTAATGATTCAAGGTTAATGGTTATGGCAGAAATAAAGAACTACGGGAAATCGAACAGGACTAAGCTGTTGAACCTGGCACAGAAGACGAAGGGGGTGGACTATAACCTGATTCTGCTCCGCTTTGTACAGGAGAGGTTCTTGTATAGGTTGTCAATGAGTGCATACAGGGAGAATTTCTTCCTGAAGGGTGGAGCCTTGCTGTTTGCTCATGAGCGGTTTGCAGCGCGCCCGACTCGTGACATGGACTTTCTGGGCGACCATATCAGCCGTGACAAGGAGAACATAAAGCGCATTATGCTGGAGATAAGCAGCATAGCGTGCGAGGAGGATGGCGTTACGTTTGAGTGCGGTGAGGATGATGTATGGCTGGAGGATATTACCATGGAGAAGGAGTATAATGGCACTCGTGTCCATATGACAGCACACATGGATACGATAGTGCAGCCGTTTTCGATTGACGTAGGATTTGGCGATGTGATTGTGCCGCATCCTGCCCAGCTGGACTATCCGCTGCTGATTGAGAGCCTGCCTGCCGTGAATGTGGAGGCCTATTCGCTTGAGACGGTAGTGGCCGAGAAGTTCCAAACGATGATAGACCGCGGTACGATTAACAGCAGGATGAAGGATTTCTTTGATGTGTATACTCTTCTGAAAGCGGACAAAGTGGACGATGAGTTGCTGAAGGAGGCCGTGGTTGAGGTGTTTGCCAATAGAGGGACGCGGCCAGATGCAGAGCATGTGGTGTTCAGTGATGAGTTCGCACAGGACGAGGTGCGCCAGAAGATGTGGAAATCGTACCTGAAGAAGATAAAGTATAAGGATGAACTTCCGTTTAACGAGGTGATGAGCGTTATCAAGGAGCGGTTGCAGTGCATGATGGGATGAAGGGGACTGTGGTGATTGATACCGTGCTTCGGCACATGGTAAATACACAGGCATGATACAAAGCTAGGTAACGCTCGACGACCTGTTTGCCATTTAGGCAGCATTTATGGCAGAATGCCCCGTTAAACTAAGTCAAAAGTGTTAAATTTGAAGGCTTTGAAAGTTGTACTTCAAAACTCTACCATATTTGTACCGTTTAATATATAAATATCTGATGTTCAATAATTTACATTTTCTGCATCGGCAAATAGATCCTAAGAAACAACTCTGATTATTTTGAATAACTTGAAGTAAACCGCTAATTTATAGTGGTTTAATCGTTTTTAACACTTCAGGTTGCATATTTTTTTCTTCAACTTTCTCGTACTATTTTTGTACCATATTTCTACCGCGAGTGTAAACCATTTTCAGTGTCTACTTAAATAATCTGGTGAAAGTCTACACTTTGTTTTTTGAGAATTTCGGCATTTTTCAGTCTTAAGCCATTGAGAATTTCGGCATTTTTGCGCTTTCCCTTTGATATTTGGGATTTTATGGTTACATTTGCACCTGATAATACAAAGAGGAAATTGGCAGAAAGATTTTTCAGACGCAAAATATATGAGCATATGTTGAATTGAGTTGCTGATATTTTATTAATCGAAACAGTCTATGATTATGGAAAAAATAACCGCTAATATTTTCGTCACAGATAACAGGACAAACAAGTTGTATATTTCGAGCCTTATAGACAGAGAAAATGGTGCTCTTGATGCTAGAGTACGCTCTAAATTGAAATTAAGTATATTAGAATTTAGCCCGAATTGCGAATTGCTCGTGAACACAAGGGATGTATGGGCACGAGACTATATGCCCATTCAACTGACAGAAAATATTTTCCTTGGTTACACTTACAATCCTGATTATTTAGAGGATAATCCTGAATGCGTTACAAACTGGCAATTACATAATGTCCATACCCAACGGCAACTTGTCAGAAACGAGAGTTTTGACTTTTATTTAAAGCAAATGCCCATTATCCTTGATGGTGGTAATGTAGTGAAAGCCATTGTAAACAATAAGCCATGCATTATCATGTGTGAAAAGATTCTTATAGAGAACAATGTACTTGAGAAAGACTTCAGAATATGGTGGGAACGTTGGTGGAATGATAACTTCAGCGGAACAGACATGGGACTGGTTCTTTTGCCATGGGAAGGTAGTGATCTCAATCCTATTGGTCATGCCGACGGAATAGTAAGATATATTGAGGATGGACGAGTATTAATGACGAATTATGTCGATTTTGATAAGAGATATAAAGATGATTATGGTGCATTATGCAAGAAAAAGCTCGAGGAAGCAGGATTTAAGGTTCAATCCTTAAGCTATCTTGACAAGTTCAACTATGAAGAAGATAAATTGTTCCGTCTCTTATTCAAGCATTCGTGGTGTTACATTAATTACTTGCAGGAGGGCAGTCGGATACTTGTGCCCAGTCTCGGATATGAGCCATTGGACAAAGAGGCTTTGCGACAAATAGACCAAGCTTTCAATACTGGAAAGCACATAGCTGACGTACAACTGATAGATGTTGACATGACCTCTATTGTAGAAGACATTGGAGCCGAGCTGAATTCTGGCGGTGCCCTCAATTGTTTAACATGGACTACAGGAGCATAGGTGTGATATCATTGCAACTTAGCTGGAAAAATAACACAAAAACAATCAAATATCGTTAGAAGAATGTCATTGAAGCTAAATCTTCTGATGACCAATCAATACTAATAATTCCCTATTTCTAGCGGAAATTATTAGTATCCCGTTAAAATCGGGACACTAATAAACTCATATAAAAAGTGATACTATGCAAAAAATCGATACTTATCTTATCAAATGGTATGGCCCATTTAATTCTAAAGAAGAACTGAAGGCATGGGAAGATAACCGTCCTGAAGTTTTTAGCCTGTATGTCTTTCAAGCCAGGAGAACCGGTGAACAAGACAAGTACTATTGTGGTATGACCGTCAAACAAACTGTTGGACGGCGCATGAAAAACAACGACCACCATATTCACGATTATGAAAACGAGCAAACAGAATTCCTGCAGATATGGATTGGAACAATTGCTAATATTAAGGCTAAGGTGCATGACGTCAGGATATGCGAAAACATTATCATCAGCGAATTGGCAACTGTTGGCGTCGGAGCAGAGAGACTTGAGAACCGAACAAACAGAATTCCACCTGCCAATGATGTTTACATGATCAACGAATGGTGGAAAACCAACGATGACGAAATCAAGAGAAAAACCCGTGGCAGTGTACCTGCAATCATTCCAGAGGTGATGACATACTATAGTGAGACCCATGCATTATATGGAGTAGATCGATTAAGATACATCGGCTTCTTATAATCTTCCGGATTAGGGAATGACAAATCTTTGGAAATATCTTGTTTATCCTCCTGTATCGGTGAGCGATGAGAAACTGAGACGGAGTTTCGCCAGCAAGTGGGTTGTCGTCACAGGAGCGACGTCGGGCATTGGCGAGGCGTTAACCCTGCGGTTAATCCATGCGAAGGCAAATCTCTATCTTATTTCCCGCAATGAGCAAAAGCTCCAGCTCTTATGCCAAAAAGCCAAGGAGAACGGCTGCGAGGCAAGTTATGCTGCCATTGATCTGAGGCAACGTGATGAATTAGACACCATGTGCGCCCAATTGCGGGACAGCCTTCCTGCCGTGTCCTATCTTTTTTGCAATGCGGGAAAATCCATACACCGGACCATCAGCGATTCCATCGGCAGGATGCACGATTATGACCGCACTATGGATTTGAATTTCCGTTCAACGGTGGCATTGTCGCTTGCCCTGATGCCCTCGTTGAAGATGGCTGGGGGACGGATTGTTTATACGTCTTCGGTGAGCAGCCGCTACCCGTTTGTCCCGGGATGGTCGGCCTATCACGCCTCTAAATGCGCGGCCAATTCATGGTGCAGAACGGCCCGCAGGGAGTATAAGCGACTTGGCGTAAAAGTCCAACTAGCCTATATGCCTCTGGTTCACACGCCCATGTCGGACGTCAACGAGAACTATAGAAACATGCCCGCCTATTCGGCCGATGAAGCTGCCTGCATCCTGCTGCGGTTGGCCACGAGCGGGAAGTTTTTCTACAAACCTTGGTGGGCTATTTAAGGTAAGATCAGCTATGGACAGAACCCTATTTTCAAAACTAGTCAAGTTGCACATAGTCACTCCAGGAGGTATCTATCACTTGGCAAAAAGTTTTGTCCATGACGGCATTTCGCTAATGGCATTAATGCGGTTCTCCGCTCATTATTACCCCAATCGTTGTGCGGTGGTATCTGACGGCAAACGGTTGACTTACAAGGAGCTGTATGAGGATGCCGATTGTCTGGCCAAGGTGCTATACGCCAATTACGGGTTAAAAGCAGGCATGAGCGTGGGTTTGTTATGCAAGACCCACCTGATGGGAGTGCTGTTATTGCTGGCGTTATCGCGTCTGGGTGTCAACATCAAACTGATCAACACCGACATCGCTCCAAGTAAAATAAGCGATTTAGTCAAGAGGCATCACATTAAACTGCTCATCCATGACGCGAAAGACAAGCGCGTCCCTGAAGGTTTGCCCTGTTTATTGAAGGAATCATCAGAACTACTCTCTGCCCTGACCCGCAACGAGAACAGCGAGATGATGGCGCCGCACATCAAGCGGGGAGGCGAAATCTCGGTGTTTACCGGCGGTTCTAGCGGGAAATACAAGGAGGCGCCAAGGCGGATGTCGGTATTTCAGTTCTCGCCACCGTTTTTTGCACTATTGAAGACCCTGCGCATCGATGAATATGACAGCGTGTTTTTGCCACTACCCATGTATCACGGTTTTGGGCTTGCCACACTCATCATTTCCCTCCTGATGGGTAAAAAGATCTGCCTGATGAGTCATTTCAATGCCGATGAAGCCCTGAAAACCATATCTGAAGAAAAGGCCGAAGTATTACCCGTTGTGCCGGCGATGCTTGCCCGATTGTGGCAAGTTCCCCATGCGCCCACTCTCATGAAATCAGTGCGGTGCATCATCTGCGGTGGAGACCGCTTGGACAAGAAATGGATTGATAAAACCGTTGAGCACTTGGGCGATGTCATCTACAATCTGTTTGGCACCTCCGAGGCGGGGTTCTTTATGATAGCCTCACCGGCAGATCTGTTGAGAAACAACGAAGTAACCATTGGCAAACCCATACCAGGGGTGAAATGCAAAATCATGGATGCTGATAAAGACGGAACGGGTTCGTTGTGGGTACGTTCAAGTTGGGCGATGATAAGCATGAGAGACAAGTGGCAAGACACTGGCGATCTGGTTGAGCGCAATCCCGAGGGTTTTTACTTCTATCGGGGCCGAACTGACAACAGGGTCGTTTGTGGCGGAGAGAACATCTATCCTGAAGAAGTGGAACGGATCATCAACAGCCATCCCGAGGTGCTGGCCTCAATCGTTTATCCTGTTGCCGATCCTCAATTCGGGACAGTCTTGAATGCCCATGTCGAGCTGATGCCCAACTCATCCACCACTGTTGACGACCTCAAAACATGGTTGCGCCCTCGCCTTTCCCGTGCCGAAATGCCTCATCTCTTTTCTTTTCTGCCCATCACACTCTCTGCAACAGGAAAAAATGTACGTGACAGAGCTGACCGCCAATAAAAAACAGGACAGATTTGCATCCAACCTGCACGTTTTTTCATATTTTTGTGCTCATTATCCACAACCAATCATTCAATAACCAGAATTATGAGAACGAGAGATATCATTGCGCTTCTACTGGCGGTTTTCGTGCTGCTGCCCGCCAGTTTGTCGGCTCAGTTCAACTGGCCCTATACCATCCAGAACGGGACCATTGTCACCGAGGTGCCGCAGCGACCTGCCGGCCAGCGGTCGGCATTAGGACTTGCGGTAGAAAAGATTCCTGTCGTGAGGGTAGCGTTTGTCGGTTTGGGCATGCGTGGCCCTGATGCGGTAGAACGTTGGACGCATATTCCCGGCATCGAGGTGAAGGCCCTTTGCGACCATGAACGCGACCGTGCCGAGGCCTGCCAGGAGATTCTTAAAACCGCATCCATGCCCGCTGCCGACGTCTATTATGGCGAGGACGGTTATAAGGACCTATGCCGCCGCAACGACATCGACCTGGTATATATCGCCACCGACTGGCTTCACCACTACCCGATTGCCCGCGAAGCCCTCGAGCATGGCCATCACGTCGCCATCGAGGTGCCGTCGGCGATGAACCTGACCGAAATCTGGTCATTGATCAACCTGAGCGAGAGCAAGCGCCTGCATGTGATGATGCTCGAGAACTGCTGCTATGACTTCTTTGAGCTCAATTCGCTTTACATGGCTCAGAGGGGCCTGCTGGGCGAAGTGATTTATGTGCAGGGAGCCTATCGCCACGAGTTGTCCCCCTATTGGGACGAATATTGGAAACGCGGTGCTGACGACAAACTGGGTTGGCGCCTAGACTACAACAGCAAATTCCGCGGTGACGTCTATCCTACCCACGGTCTGGGTCCTATCGCGCAAGTGCTTAACCTTCACCGCGGCGACCGCATGAGAACGCTTGTGGCGATGGATACCCGCTCCTTTAATGGCCAGGAACTGTTCAAGGCCCGCACAGGCGAGTATTGCCCCGACTTCAAGAACGGTGACCACACTACCACACTCATCTCAACCGAGAAGGGCAAGGTTATCGAAATCCACCACAACGTGATGACGCCGCAACCCTATAACCGCATGTACCAGCTCACCGGCACCAAGGGCTTTGCCAACAAGTATCCCGTCGAGGGATTCGCGCTGGCCACCGAGGTGATGAAAAAGGCAGGCGTCAACGTCAGCAAGGACTACACGGGTCACTCCTACCTGAGCAAAGAGGATACCGAGGCGCTCTTGCAGAGGTTCACCTCGCCGCTCGTGAAACGCTATGGCGAGGAGGCCAAGGAAGTGGGCGGCCACGGCGGCATGGACTTCATCATGGACTCGCGCCTGGTCTATTGCCTGCAGAACGGACTGCCGCTCGACATTGACGTGTATGACCTGGCCGAATGGTGCTGCCTGGCCGAACTGGGCAGCCTCTCGATGAACAACGGCAACAAGCCTGTACAGGTGCCCGATTTCACCCGTGGCGAGTGGAGCCGGTTCCGTGGATACCGCCATGCTTGGGCCAAGCCCGAGGACGAGGCAGCCACACGCGCAGCGGCTATGGAATTCACCAAGCAGCTGAAAGCCAAAGGCAAGAAATACTGGGAGAAAGCGTCTAAAGACGCTGATTAAAGATTAGAGATTAGTGATTAGTGATTAGTGAATATTGTCATGGAAACGATTAATACTGCCAGCATTCTGGCGCAATTTGAAATAAATGGCTTGGTCAAGGAAGTCAAGCCGTTGGGTAACGGACTCATCAACGATACTTATCATGTCATTACCGACGGCGACTCGCCTGACTATGTGCTCCAACGCATCAACAACGCCATCTTTCAGGACGTTGACCTGCTGCAGCACAACATCGAAGTGGTGACGGCGCACATCCGCCACAAGCTGGAAGCCAATGGCACAACCGACATCGACCGCAAGGTGCTGCAGTTTGTCAAGGCCCGTGACGGCAAAACCTACTACTGCGACGAGGCCGACCGCTACTGGCGCGTGATGGTGTATATTCCCGATACCGTCACCCAAGAGGCCGTCACGCCCGAGAGCGCCTATGACTGCGGCAAGGCCTTCGGCAACTTCGAGAAGATGTTGGTCGATGTGCCCGAACCGTTGGGCGAGACCATCCCCGACTTCCACAACATGGAGCTGCGTATGCGTCAACTGCGCGAAGCCGTCCAGAACAACGCCGCGGGCCGTCTCGACGAGGTGCGTGACATCGTTGACGAACTGGAACGCGATGCCGACGAGATGTGTCAGGCTGAGCGCCTCTACCGCGAGAGCCGTCTGCCCAAGCGCATCTGCCACTGCGATACCAAGGTCAACAACATGCTGTTTGACCAGCAGGGTCAGGTGCTGTGTGTCATCGACCTCGACACCGTCATGCCCTCGTTCATCTTCTCGGACTACGGCGACTTCCTGCGCACGGGAGCCAACTTCACAGCCGAGGACGATCCCGACCTGTCACGCGTGAGCTTCAACGAGGAGATTTTCATGGCATTCACGAGAGGTTACCTGGAGTCGGCCCGCGAGTTCCTCACGCCTATCGAGGTGGAGCATCTGCCCTATGCGGTGGCACTGTTCCCCTTCATGCAGTGCGTGCGTTTCCTGGCCGATTACATCAACGGCGACACCTACTACAAAACCAAGTATCCCACTCACAACCTGGACCGCGCCCGCAACCAACTGGCCCTGTACCGCGACGTGCGCAAACATGACAAGGCAATGACCGCCTTCATCCTAGATCTGCTGTAAAGTTATTTTGGCCAATTTATTGAAAAAACAAGTCACGGATGTCACCTTTTGGCGTCCTGGCTTGTTATATGGGTGAACTGCGGCGCAAGCCGTACGCAATGCAAGCGCGCATGTGATTGCTGAGGCGCAGCCTGCAGAACCCGAGCTCTGGCGAGGGAACTTGTTCAAGAAAACAGAAGTTTAAACAATTATAATTCAATACATAGAAATGGAACATTTAATTACAAGTTTAGTGCAGATAGCAATATGCTGCGTTCTTCCTATCATGTTTGTATGGTTGATCGTTCGAAGCAAGATGAATGAGACCAATCAACGCACTCAAATCGTGCTAGCCGCTATTGAGAAGAATCCTGAAATGGACATCGAAGAACTCATGAAGAAGATTTCCCGCAATGGGAAACTGCTAAAGGAGAAACTGCTCACGAAACTGCTGTGGGGATGCCTCACCACACTGCTCGGTATTGGA
>CACYAW010000035.1 GCA_902772455.1 uncultured Bacteroidales bacterium | reverse complement strand
AATAGTTTTGAATATCACACGATGTGGAACACCCTCGCCGTACCATTTGAACGTGTTGAACCGTTCGAGTACATTTTTATGAATGATGGTCTAATGAAAGATGGTCTAATGAAAAAATAGTTTTTCGTTAGAATAATAAGATACAGACTCCATGGTTTTGCGGATTGAGTTGCCGCACAACCATGGAGTTTTCTTGATTGTGTCGCCCACAGGGTAGCGAGACGCAAGATTTTGCGTCTCTACTGGATGAACGCAAACAAAATAATAAGGGTGCGCCATCATTACGACGCGGTATCTTAACCCTGCTAGCGCACGGTCAAAAAAACAACTGATTCATCTGATAAATCTGATGATCAGAAATTTCAGTTGTGTATTAAATCCCAGTTCAGTTGCCGCGTTGTTGGCGCCTGGTGGTGAAGCCTTCGCTAATCTGGCTATAGTCGTCCACGTCCTTGTAGAGGATCCAGTAGGTCGTGCCGCCAACATCATCGCGAGTGCCCTTGGGGACTACGTAGGCCTGGGCGAAGCGCCAGCCGAACTGCGTCAGGTAGTTCAGCGCGTCAATCATCGAGTTGAACTTGATTTCCTTGCCGTTCTTGTCCACCAGGCGCGATTCGCTCATAGAGAACAACCACGATGTGCTCTGGCCGAAATCAATCGATACCTTCACCTTGGTACTGAACAACTGTTCCTCACACGACAGCTGGGCATAGACCCGCTTGGCGGCCGGATTGAAACCCTCAACGGCGGTTACCTGGGCAGGAGCCACTTCGATGGCTTCCTGGGCATAACCCATCAGTGCTGATACAAGTAATGTGAATAATAATAAAGCAGTTTTTCTCATCTTGTTAAAATCTGTTTGTTTTTGAATGAAACGTGAAGGGGAGTTGCGATATTTTATCATGTGGGGGATTTTTTGTACCTTTGCAGCCTAAAAAACGAAATCATCATGAATGTAAAGGTTAACGATATTGTGCGCTTCCTCAACGACGTGGGGGGCGGCAGGGTGTCCAGAATTGACGGCAAGACCGTCTATGTGGAGGACCAGGACGGTTTTGAGCGTCCTGCGCTGGAGAAAGAATTGGTCGTTGTGGGACAGGCGGGAACAAAGGCGTCGGCCTATGAGCGCCCGTTGGATATCCGCACACGGCAGGTGGAGCCCGACAAACCGGCTCCGCGTCCTCAGCCTGCTCCTGAGCCCGTATTGCCCATCGAGGAGACGCCCGAGGGCGAGGTGCTGAACGTTGTCCTGGGCTATGAGGCACGCGAGATCAAGCACCTGAACACCACGACTTTCTATGCCTCGCTGGTCAACGACTCGAATTACTTCCTGTATTTCACCTACATGACGCGTGGCGACGGTGACGGCGAGTGGATTACGCGCTATCACGGCATCGTCGAGCCCAACATCCAGGTGCAGCTCGAGGAGTTCGGCCACGATGACTTGAACGACATGACGCACATCGCAGTGCAGTATGTGGCCTTCAAGCAGGGCAAGGGCTTTAAACTGAAGAATCCCGCCCTGATTGAGCAGCGCCTTGATGTGACCAAGTTCTACAAGGTGCACTGTTTCCACGACAACCCTTACTTTGACGTGCCCGTCATCGCCGTGGAGATTGTGACCAATGACCGTCCTGCCCGCCAGATGCGCATCGACAGCGGCGAGCTGGAACGTGCCATGAAGGAGAAAAAGCGCATGGACCGTCCGCAGCGCAAGCCCGTACAGAAGAAGGTGGACCCTAACGGCATCATTGTGCAGGACTTGCACATCACGTCGTTGCTGGACAACCTGAGCGGTATGTCGCCTGGGGCCATCCTCGAGTACCAGATGGACAAATTCCGTGAGGTGATGGATGCCAACCTGAGCAAGCACGGCCAACGCATCGTTTTCATCCACGGCAAGGGCGAGGGCAAGCTGCGCCAGCACCTGTTGGGCGAGCTCAAGCGCCGTTACCCGCGCTGCACGGCCCAGGACGCCAGCTTCCGCGAATACGGCTTCGGCGCCACACAAGTGACCATTCACTAGGTTGAAGCGTGCGCTTCAACCTAGTGAAGTTTAGAGTTTAGAGGGGTGTTTGATGCCTTTTAAACTCTTTTCTGTTACCATCTGCCATTGAGGAGGTAGTCGATGAGGAGGGTCACGTCGTTGATTGTGACATTTCCGTTGTAGTCACAGTCGGCATTTGTCATATTGAGTAGTGAGGAATTGCCGCTTAAAAGATAGTCAATCATCGTTACCACATCAGCGATGCTAACTATCGAGTTTCCATCTACGTCGCCCTTGATGTAATATATATAGTCGGTAGGATCCTCGTAATAATCTATAGGATATAATTGTGTGGCAAATACATACATGTCGTAATTATAAGGGACCACGACGATTCCAATAAAATATACAAAACCAACAGGTATAGTATAACTGTTGAAGGTTTGAATGACCGGGTTATTAAAAGTAGTTATGAAATCTATACTTTGATGGGGTGATGGCGCTCCGTATCTAATTCCATCTATGACTAAATAAAAAGGAATAACAGGTCTCGGATCGGTTTCAGGATTGAAACCACCGTACCTAGAATAATACGTCCTCAATGTTGTGGTAAAGTCTCCATCGTCGAACATCAACTCCCTCCACTCTTCGTAACCCTCCACGTTGGTAGTTACAATCCAAACACCAGTCATGTGGGGATCAGGAATTTCACCCTCCTTGGGCTCAACAACTACGGGCATAATGTCGCTCTCGCTCATCTTCTTGCCAGGTTCTCTAGCGGTAGCGTAAACGTAATAGGTAATTGCCTCCTCGCCAAGTTCGGGACGAGCGATGGAGTAAGGATTCTCAACAGCCTCATCGTTTACATAGAGTATAACTTCGCCATCACCTATTGCATTGATGATGTAAGCCTCGTCGATGATGTCAACTATTACCACGGGAACTGCAGTGGTTTCAATTGCATGTGCCCAGTTGAGCGACATGAGCATCAATAATAAGAATAAATACTTTTTCATCTTGTCATTTCTTTTTAGGGCGTTATGATTTAGTTATTATTGCAGTTGGTTGCTATTGTTGCAGTTACATAGCACGGCAAAGTTACGCAATCGACTTTAAATTTGCAAGTTTTGAGTGCAAATTTAAAGAGGAGCGTGGGCGTTTTTGCTTTTTGTTATTTCAGGATGGGGAAGTGGAATTGGCGCAGTTGGCGTTCGAGTTCTTTTTCATGGCCGCCGCAGTACTCATTGCACAGGGTGTGGAACTGGGGGGAGTGGTTCATGTGGGTGAGGTGGGCCAGCTCGTGGCAGATGATGTAGCGCACCAGGGGCTCGGGCAGGAACATGAGGTTGCGGGAAAGTTGGATGACCTTTTTGGCAGTGCAATGGCCCAGTTTGCGCATACCTCGCCCGATTTCGAAGCCTGCTGGTTTGAGGCCTAACAATTCGGCGACTTCACGGGCAAATGGCAGTAGTTCTTTGTTGGCAATATAGCCCATAGCCTCACTGATGCGGTCAGAGATGTATTGTTTGGCAGAGAATTCGTCCAGATCGGTGCTCTCGTGCATGGTCACATGCAGGACGTTGTCGTCGTCCCATTCGGTCTTGAGGTAGCCCGGACGCGGGTTGGTGGGTTCAATCACCACACGGCACCTGAAACATTCCATCACTTGGCCAAACCGGAACGAGACGGCTTGGGGCTGAGGCAGCAGGCGCAGTTGTTCGCGGTTGATGTCGAGCATCTGTTGCAGATGGGTGGCGCTCGAACCCAGTGGGGCACGCATGAGCAGATGACCATCGGGGTGATAAGTGAACCGCACCGAGGTCATGCCCCGGCGCAGTTCCACATATACTTTCCCGAATTCCTTGTCCTGGATATACCCCTTCATCTCCTCTTGTTATCAAACAACAATAACAACGTTGAACAACTTAAACAACTAATGAATTTAATATTTAAGTTGTTCGTGTTGTTAGTTGTTGGTGTCAAAACTTGGTGATGCCCATGATCTCACGCACGTCGGCCAGCGTCTTGCCGGCACGGGCACGAGCACGCTCGGCACCCATCTCGAGGACGCGGTGCAGATAGGCGTCATCGTTCTCGATGTCGATGATGCGCTCGCGGATGGGGGTCGTCATGGCCACGATGTCCTCGGCAATCTCCTTCTTGAGGTCGCCATAGCGGATCGAGCAGTTGTTATAGGCCTCGGTGAAGAACTCCACCTTGTCGGGGGTGCCGACGAGCTTGAGAATGGTGAACAGGTTCTGCACGGGCTCGGCCATGGGCTGGTTGGGCTCGGTGGGACCGCCGTCGGTAACGGCGCGCATCACCTTCTTGCGGATGGTCTTCTCGTCATCCACCAGATAGATGCAGTTGCCCTCGCTCTTGCCCATCTTGCCGCTGCCGTCCAGACCAGGCACCTTGACGGGTGCGCTGCCGAAGTTGAAGTTCTGCGGCTCATTGAAGTATTCGGTCTTGTAGAACGAGTTGAAGCGGCGTGCGAAGCGGCGCGTCAGCTCCAGGTGCTGCTCCTGGTCCTTGCCCACGGGCACGAAATCGGCGCGCTGGATGAGGATATCGACAGCCATCAGGGTGGGATAGGTCAACAGGCCGGCATTCACGCGCTTGTTGGTGCTGGCGCCGATGATTTCCTTGGCCACGTCCTCGTCGTCATCGCCCTGGTTGGGAGCGGTGATGCCGAGGGCCTTGCGGGCCTTGTCCTTGAAGGCGGCAGTGCGCATCAGCTCACCGATGCCCACGTGCATGTTGAGCAGCAGGTACATCTCGCTCACCTCGGGGATGTCGCTTTGTACAAATATTGTCGATTTTTCGGGATCCAGTCCAGCAGCCAGATACTCGGCCAGGATGTGGCGCACGTTGGTGTGCAGTTCCTTGGGGTCCGGGTTGGTCGTGAGGGCGTGCAGGTCGGCGATGAAGTAGTAGCTGTCATACAAGCCTTCGTTCTGCATCTTCACGAAGTTACTCAGCGCTCCCAGGTAGTTACCCAAGTGCAACTGTCCTGTGGGGCGAATTCCGCTTAAAACAATCTTTTTGTTATCCATATTTATTATAAATAGTTGTATTTTCAGTTCAGTGGCTGCAAAGGTAGTAAAAAAGTTTTTAGTTGTTAGTTTTTAGCTGTTAGTTTTTAGTTGGCATCCGCTTTGAGCCAGCTTGTTTTGCGGGGTGGGGGAGTCACTCTACCAGTTCGAGGAGTTGAGTGGCGATGCCGGGACAGGCGGCTAGGATGCAGATGCCGTGGTCGTTGCGGTAGCGCTTGACGAAGGCACCGGCCTCCTGGGCGATGAGTTCACCGGCACAGGCATCCCATTCCTTGAGATTGAGTTCCCAATAGCCGTCGAGCCAGCCTGCAGCGACATAGCACAGGTCCATGGCAGCCGAGCCGAGCCTGCGGATGCCCCTGACGCGGGGCATGACCTGGGCAAAACGGTCCAGGTTGTTGTCGGGGTTGGTGGACTTGTCATAGGGGAAACCTGTCGAGATGACGGCGCGTTGCAGCTCGGTCGTCGATTTGGCCTGCAAGCGCCCATAGGGTCCATAGGCGCCCTTGCCCTTGATGGCGTAGAATTCCTCGTCGAGCGTCGGGGCATAGACATAGCCCATGCGGGTCTCGCCGTCCACCTTGAGGCCGATGGAGATGCAGTAGGTGGCGATGCCTGCGCTGTAGTTCACCGTGCCGTCGAGCGGGTCGATGACCCACTGGCACCGTGCCGTGCGGTGGTCGTCGCCGCTCTCCTCGCTCAGGATGGCATGGTCGGGGAAACGCGAGTGGATGAAATCCAGGATGATGCGCTCGCTTCCCTTGTCGGCCTCGGTGACGATGTCATAGGCGCTGCCCTTGTCTTGAATGCTCAAATCGCGGCGTCGGAAAAAGTTTTTCAGCACCTCTGCCGCTTGATGCCCCATCTGCTGTGCGCTATCGATCCACTCCCGCTCCTGCGGGGTGAATCCATTGTCGATGATGTTTTTCATTATGCTAGAACTCTTTTAAAAAACCTGAAACAATAGAAATCTGATTTATTAAAAAGGGAGCGACATCTGCGCCCCCTTGACTATCGTGATTTTATTCAGCAGCCTTTTCCTCGCCGCCCTCGGGCTCGATGGGAATTTGGCGCTTGAACACTTCCTTGAAGGTGATGAGCGTCTCGCTGCGTCCCAGACCCATCTTCATGAACCGGTCATGGATGACCTGGAGCAGGTGGTCGTTGTTTTGTGCATACAGTTTGATGAACAGGTCATACTTACCTGTCGTGAAGTAGCATTCCACGACCTCGGGGACGGTCTTGAGTCTGGCAACCACTTCGTCAAACTTAGAGGGGTCATTAAGGAAGAAGCCGATGTAGGCACATGTCTGGTATCCCACCGATGCCGGGTCAATCAAGGAGATGGAACCCTTGATGACGCCCATGTTGTAAAGCTTCTGGATGCGCTGGTGAATAGCTGCGCCCGAAACGTTGCATGCGCGTGCGATTTCCAGATAAGGTTTGCGCGCATTGAGGGATAACATTTTCAAAATTTTGTAATCGAGAGAATCAAGTTTATTAGCCATAAGTGATATAGTTTAAGAATAGTTGACGATATAACTATTAGGATGAAACAACATGTGAATTTACTCTGCATAATGCATCGTTGCAAAAGAAAACTTTCGCTAATGCGCCACAAAAATACAAATAATTTCTCAAAATAGTAATAAATTATAATAAATTTTTGTGAAAAATGCTCAAATCGCAACTTTTTTTTCGTTTGAGTGGTGCTTTTTTGCTGTTTTTTGGGGTGTTTTGTGGTTAAAAGACAATCAATTCAAAACAGCATGAATTTGCCCTGATTTGTCATGCCATAGGTTGCTCATTTGCCGTTTTTCTTGTAATTTTGCGCCATTATGAAACTGAAAGAAGCGATAGAACAACTGCGAGAAGGATTGGCCGGCGTTGCCGACCCCCAGGAGGTGCAGGCGATGATCCGTGTCATCTGTGAAGACGTGTTCAATTATGATCCCGTGGATGTGGCCCTGCGCCAAGAGAGTGAGTTGCCCGATTTTGCGCCGCAGCGGGTTGCCGATATCGTCGCCCGCCTGCAACGGCACGAGCCGTTGCAATACATTTTGGGCACCGCGCGTTTTCACGGTCACCGTTTCAAGGTGACGCCAGCGGTTCTCATTCCTCGTCCCGAGACCGAGCAACTCGTTGACCTCATTATCGAGGAGAATCAGGGCAGCGACCTGCGTGTGCTTGACATGGGCACCGGTAGCGGCTGCATCGCCATCGCGCTGGCCCGGGCGTTGAAGTTTGCGCGAGTCGATGCGCTGGATGTCTCGCGCGACGCGCTGGCCGTGGCCCGCGACAATGCCGCCTCGCTCAAGGTCAAGGTGCGGTTCTTTGAGAGCGACATGCTGGCCCCACAGCCCGCTGCCACCTACGATATCATCGTGAGCAACCCGCCTTACATCACTTGGAGCGAGCGTGAGTTGATGGAGCGCAATGTCAAGGACCATGAGCCCGCTCAGGCGCTCTTTGTGCCTGACAACGACCCGTTGCTGTTCTACAAGGCGATAGCCTCTTATGCCAAGCGATCACTGGAAAAGGGCGGACGGCTGTATCTGGAAATCAATCAACGCTTTGGCGCTGAGGTGAAGCGTTTGCTCGAGGACTGCGGTTTTGACGAGGTGCGCATCATCGTTGACAGCTTCGGCAAGGACCGCTTTGCAGTAGCGAGTTGTTAGTCCTTAGTCCTTAGTCCTTAGTTTTTAGTTGGCATCCGCTTTGTTCTAGATGATATCGATGAATGATGAGCTGTATATGCGTCGGGCGCTGCAGTTGGCACGCCAGGGAGCTGGGCACACATCGCCCAACCCGATGGTGGGTGCGGTGATTGTGGGTCCTGACGGTTCCATCATCGGCGAGGGCTGGCACCGCAAGTGTGGCGAGGCGCATGCCGAGGTCAATGCCGTTGCCTGTGTGGGTGATGTCAATCTATTGAAAAACAGCACGATGTATGTGACGTTGGAGCCTTGCTCCCACTATGGCAAGACGCCGCCTTGCGCCAACATGATAATCGAGCGCGGCATCCGTCGAGTGGTCGTCGGGTGTCTTGACCCGTTCGTCAAGGTGTCGGGTCGCGGCGTGAAACTGTTGCAGGAAGCGGGCGTGGAAGTCGTCGTCGGCGTGCTGGAGAAGGAATGCCGTGAGCTGAACAGCCGCTTCATGACCGCCCACACGACAGGGCGCCCCTGGGTGCAGCTCAAATGGGCGCAGACGGCCGACGGTTTTATCGCCCTGCCTGCCGCTGCCGGCGAGAATCCCCTGCACATGTCCACCCCGGTGACGATGCGTCTGATGCACCGCCAGCGGGCGCTGTGCGATGCCATTGTCGTGGGTGCCAATACAGCCAACATCGATAACCCTTCACTCACCACCCGTTACTGGCCGGGCCGCAATCCCCTGCGGGTAGTGCTGTCGCGTGAATTGTCGCTGGCCGATGACCTGCAGCTGCTGACCGACGGCTTGCCCACGATAGTTTATAACAGCCGGAAAAATGATGTAAAGGGCGCTGTCGAATGGGTTAAGGTTGACTGTGACGATGCCATGTCATGGCTCGAAGACCTGTACCGGCGTGGCGTGACCAGCGTGATGGTTGAGGGCGGCACACAGGTGCTCAATTTCCTCATCCAAGGAGGGCTATGGGATGAGGCCCGCATCGAGGTCAGCCCCCGGCGTGTGGGGCAGGGGGTGGCAGCACCTGCTGTCGGTGGTTGTGTCGCCTCACGTGTCATGATTGACGGGAATATCATTACCCGCATGCTCAACGCATAATGTATATCAATTCCAGGTTTTAATCTTCGGCCAACAAGTAGCCTATAACGTACTGCGCTGTCTCATGGCCATGTCAAGTCGATTCGTTGAATGGTTTCTGGTGACGTGGAAGTTCGTTAAAAAGGTGTAAAAAACCGCATTTTACCGTTTATTATCTTTAACGGGGGCGTCTCGAATGCCCCCGAAGTAGTACCTTTACCCCGCAAAAAGCGGCGTTTGGACATTATTATAAAGAAAAATCCAGTGTACGACCGAATTTTTTTGTAATTTTGCCGTTTGTAAAAAAGCGAAGGATATTATAACAAACAGAATGATAAAAAGAACTGCGCTATATATGCTGCTGACGATAGTTGTGTTACTGTCGTCACTGCCGTCGTTGACATCGTGTAAAAAAGATAAAGACGATGATGAAGTGTTTTCTTACAGCACGAGCACCCAGACAACCTTGATCAAGAGTTTTGCCTTGAAGGCCAATGCCGAAGTGCTTGAAAGCCTGGATTCGGTCCATTTCACGATTGATTATGACCGAGGCCAGATTTATAACGCTGACTCTCTGCCCGTGGGCACCGACATCAGCGCCTTGAATGTGACTGTAGAGTTCCTGAACACCATCTCATCGGCCGAGTTCATTATCACAGACGCTACCGTGCAAGCCGATACCACGATAGCATACTCGTCATCGATGAGCAAAAAGCTCGATTTTACGGGCAAGACCATCTTGAAGGTGACTTCTTATGATCAGACACAGACCAAGGACTATGAGGTGAAAGTGCTGGTTCACAAGGTGAATCCCAACAAGCTCGTGTGGCCCAGTGAGTGGCGCCGCGACCTGCCCGGATATGACAGCAATGCCATGGGGCACAAGGTGGTGAAGCAGGGCGACGTTTACCGCATCATGGTGTATGACGGTGTTGAGTGCCAGATGCTGGCCGCCTCTACTCCCAATGCCGGCACCTGGAGCAAGCAGACCATTTCTCTGCCGTTTGTTCCGCAAGTGCCGTCGCTGACCGCTACCCCCGATGCCCTGTATGTGCTATCGACCGATGGCACGCTCTATGCCTCGCCCGATGGCCTGGAATGGGTGTCATGTGGCGTGACCTGGCACAGCCTGCTGGGTGCCTATGGCGACCGTGTGCTGGGTGTCATGTCAGGTGCCGACGGCTATTATCATGACGAGTATCCCCGCAGCGCTGATTTCACCGCTACGCCCATCGAGGCGGGTTTCCCGGTGAGTCATTCATCGGACATGATTCAGACCGACAACACCTGGACCATCTCGCAACAGGCCATGATCGTGGGCGGCTATGACGCCAATGGCCAGCTGCTGCGCGATGTGTGGGGCTTTGACGGTCATCGCTGGGGCAAGATCAACAATATCCACACCCGTACTCTTCCTGCCCTTGCCGATGCCACGCTGTTCCCCTATTACACCTACAAGGCGTTGAGCGGTGTTCGCCGTTACGCCCTCCAGGAGACGTGGTTTGTGATGGGTGGCCGTCTTGCCGACGGCACATTGAACGGCAAGGTTTACCTGTCGAATACCCAAGGCATCACATGGTCTCAGGCCGATTCAACGATGGCCATGCCCAGCGAGATGCCCAAGTTTTATGGCGCGCAGGCGTTTGTGAACGAAGAGACCCTGTCGGCATCGGGTCCGAGCTATGCACCTAGCCGTGTATCGTCGGCCGTCACCTCGTGGGAGTGCCCGTTCCTCTACCTGATGGGCGGCTATAACGACCAGGGCGACTTGCTGCCCTACACGTGGCGTGGCGTTTACAACCGCATGACCAATTATCCCGTGTATTGAGCCCGATGAAGAAATCGTTGTACATAGTGGCTCTGTTTGTGCTCCTTGCCGTGCAACCGTCGTTGGCACAGCAGTACAAGTATGAGGTGGGTCCTACCCTGGGTATAACCGGCTACCTGGGCGAGGCGAACAACAGCAACCTGTTCAAGCATCCCAGCGTGACGGGCGGCGGCATATTCCGTTATAACCACAATAGCCGCTGGGCCTTCAAGGCCAACCTTAACTATGCCAACATCAAGGGCAACAGCAAGGACCTTGAGACGGTTTATCCCGACCAAGGGGAATATTCGGTATCGGCCAGCCTGATTGACCTGGGCATGACTGCAGAGTTCAATTTCCTGAACTTTGGGCGCGGCCCCATGTACAAGAAGTACAAACCCATCAGCCCCTATATGGTAGCGGGCGTGGGCTTTGTGTTCGCCATCAACAAGGGTCACAATCAGGCGTCGTTCACCGTTCCCATCGGCATCGGTGTGAAATATAAGTACAAGGACCGGTTGAACGCGGGTTTTGAGTTCACGATGCGCAAGGAATTCAGCGACCGCATTGACGGTTATAGCGACCTGTTCGGCATCAAGCACTCGTTTGCCAAGAATACCGACTGGTACTCGTTTGCCATGTTCACGGTGACCTACGAGTTTGGCAAGCGTTGCATTAAGTGTAACTATATTGAATAATTCAGTTTTATCATGGCATCACTCAGCGACAAAATACAACAACTCGACCCGACGCGCATCCCGCGTCATGTAGCCATCATCATGGACGGCAATGGCCGATGGGCCAAGGAGCACGGCCAGGAGCGCAGTTTCGGTCACGAGAGCGGTGTGGCAACAGTTCGCCAGGCTACCGAGATCGCTAGCGAAGTGGGCGTTGAATACCTGACGCTCTATACTTTCTCGACCGAGAACTGGAACCGTCCCCAAGACGAGGTCGATGCTTTGATGAACCTGATTGTGGTGAGCATCGAGCAGCAGACGCCCGACTTGATCAAGAACAACGTGCGCCTGACCACCATTGGCGACATGGAGCGTATGCCTGCCTTTGCCGCTAACCGTCTGCGCAAGTGCATGCAGGACACGAGCCACTGCACCGGCCTGGTGTTGTGCCTGGCGTTGAGCTACTCGTCGCGATGGGAAATCGTGGAGGCGTGCCGCAGTCTCGCCCGTGAGGCGGCTGCCGGAAAGCTCCAGCCCGAGGATATCGATGATGCCCTGCTGTCGAGCCGCTTGTCCACGGCGGGAATGCCCGATCCCGATCTGCTCATCCGCACTGGTGGTGACCTGCGCGTGAGCAACTATCTGTTGTGGCAGATAGCTTATAGCGAACTTTACTTCACTTCAAAATATTGGCCCGATTTCACCAAGGAAGATTTTGTTGATGCCATTGCAGACTTCCAGGGGCGTGAGCGCCGCTATGGTAAAACGAGCGAACAGGTTAAAAATGAAAATGAAGCGTAATTTTTCTATGAAGAGAAACAAGCATATCCTGACTTCAATACTGCTGTCGTTGGCGGCTCTGCTGCCGTTAACCCTTAGTGCCCAGGAGACACGCACCGTCAACGATACGATCTATAATCCCAAGATTGTGTTCACGGCCTCCCCGTCGCAGTATGAGATTGCGGGCATCCGTGTTGAGGGAGTAGATAACTACGATGACAACATCATCATCGGTTATTCGGGCCTGGCAGTGGGCCAGCGCATCGACATACCCGGTGACGACATCAAGACGGCGGCAAAGCGGTTTTGGCGCCAGGGCCTGTTCTCCAAGGTGCAGATCCTGGTTGAGAAAATCTATCAGGACAAGGCCTGGCTGGTGTTCAACCTGCGCCAGCAGCCCCGTGTTTCCCAGGTGAACTATAATGGCATGAAGAGCGGCGAGAAAAAGGACATCATCGAGCGGTTGAGTTTCCAGCCCGGTAGCCAGATGACGCCCAACATTGCCGACCGTATCAAACTGATTGTCGAGAAATACTATGCCGCTAAGGGCTTTGGCCAGGCCACCTGCGAGGTGGAGCAAATCCCCGACCTGAGCAAGCAGAACGAGGTTATCGTCAACATCAACGTTGACAAGCACGAGAAAATCAAGGTGCACAAGATCTACATCGACGGCAACGAGGTGCTGAGCGACAGCAAACTCAAGCGCACGATGAAAAAGACCAACGAGAAGAAGAGCCTGTGGAAGATTTTCTCCCAGAAGAAATTTGTCCAAAGCGACTATGAGGCCGACAAGCAGCTCATCATCGACAAGTATAACGAGAAAGGTTACCGCGACGCGGTCATCGTTAAGGACAGCGTTGTACAGTATGACGAGAAGAACGTTGACGTGTACCTCACGGTCGATGAAGGCAAGCGCTATTACATCTCGGACATCAATTGGGTGGGCAACACGGTTTATCCGTCGGTTATCCTCGACGAGGTCCTGGGTATCAAGAAGGGTGACGTGTACAATCAAAAGCTGCTCAACAAGCGCACCCAGGAAGATGACGATGCCGTCGCCAACCTGTACCTGAACAATGGTTACCTGTTCTATCAGCTCGTGCCCATCGAGAGCAAAATCGAGGGCGACAGCATCAATCTGGAGATGCGCATGTTTGAAGGCAAGCAGGCCCGTATCAACAAGGTGGTGATTAACGGTAATGACCGCTTGTATGAAAAGGTGGTGCGCCGCGAGCTGCGTGTCCGTCCCGGTGACCTGTTCTCCAAGGAGGACCTCATGCGCTCGGCACGTGAGATTGCGCAAACCGGTCACTTCGATCCCGAGAAGATGGACATCCGTCCCGAACCCAACGCCGACAACGGTACCGTTGACATTATCCTGAACCTGGAGAGTAAAGCCAACGACCAGGTTGAGTTGAGCGCCGGTTGGGGACAGACGGGCGTGATTCTCAAGGCTTCGCTGAAGTTCAACAACTTCTCTATCCAGAACCTGCTGCACCCGTCGTCCTACAAGGGCCTGATCCCGCAGGGCGAGGGCCAGACATTCACGATTAGCGCACAGACCAACGCCAAATATTATCAGGCTTATAGCGTGTCGTTCCTTGACCCGTGGTTTGGCGGCAAGCGTCCCAACTCGTTGTCGGTATCGGCATTCTACAGCCGCCAGACGGGTATCAACTCGTCCTATTATAACCAGTTGTACCAGAATGCGATGTACAACATGTACAACAACTATTATGGTTATGGTGGTTATGGCTATGGCTATGGTGGATACGGCTACGGCGGTTATGGCGGCTACAACTACTACGAGAACGCTTACGATCCCAACAAGTACCTGCAGATGGCGGGTGTGACGGTGGGCTTCGGTAAGCGTCTGAAGTGGCCCGACGATTACTTCACCTTCATGGCCAGCCTGAGTTACCAGTGGTACAGCCTGAAGAATTGGGAATACCTTTATTATATGAAGAACGGTGTGTCCAACTCGATTGTGCTGGGTCTGACCCTGTCGCGCAGCAGTATCGACAACCCGCTCTATACCCGCAAGGGCAGCATGTTTACCCTGAGCTTCAATGCCACACCGCCTGCCAGCCTGTTCGGCAAGAAGAACTGGAGGGCGCTGAGCCAGAGCAGTACCGAGCAGTCCAAGAAGGAACTGTATAAATGGATCGAGTACTGGAAACTTAAATTCCAGGCCCGCACCTACACGCCGCTCACCGATCCTGACGGCCGCTGGACGCTCGTGCTGATGACGCGTGCCGACTTTGGTCTGCTGGGCAGCTGGAACAAGTGGCTGAAGTCGCCGTTCGAGACTTTCTATGTGGGCGGTGACGGCATGACCGGCTCTTACACCTATGCCACCGAGACCATCGCGCTGCGTGGTTATGAGAACGGTGCCTTTACCCCCTACGGTTCAGAGGGCTACGCCTATGACCGCTTTGTGATGGAGCTGCACTTCCCGTTGATGCTGTCGCAGAGTGCGACCATCTATCCGCTCGTGTTCATCGAGGCCGGTAATGCGTGGACCAGTGTCAAGGACTTCAATCCGTTTAACATCAAGCGCTCGGCTGGTGTGGGTGCCCGCATCTTCCTGCCGATGATCGGTATGATGGGTATCGACTGGGGCTACGGCTTCGACACGGTCTATGGCGAGAAGGGTGGCAGCAACTTCCACTTCATCCTGGGTCAGGAATTTTAACGGAATTAACTTAATGCAGAATAAACCAAATGCGGCTCTTGCAGTCTAAAAGTCGATTTTAACACAAACAAATATTATAAAAAGGAAAGAAAATGAAACGTATAGCTTTAATCGCAGTGGCGCTTGTTGCCGGCTTCATGGCCGCCAACGCGCAGAAGTTTGCCCTCGTTGACATGGAGTATGTGCTGAAGAACATCCCGGCCTACGAAATGGCCAATGAGCAGCTCAACCAGGTGTCGCAGCGCTGGCAGCGTGAGGTGGACGAGCTCAAGAAGGAAGCCGATACCATGTACAAGAACTACCAGAGCGACATGGTGTTCCTGACCGATGACCAGAAGAAGAAGAAAGAGGCCGAGATCACCGAGAAGGAGAAAGAGGCCCAGCAGCTGCAGTACAAGTACTTTGGCCCCCAGGGTGAGTTGTTCAAGAAGCGCCAGTCGCTCATCAAGCCCATCCAGGATGATGTTTACAACGCCTGCAAGAAGGTGTGTGAGGAACGCGGTTTCCAGCTGATTATGGACCGTGCCAGCAGCCAGAGCATCATCTTTGCCTCGCCGCGCATCGATGTGAGCAACGAGGTGCTTGAGAAGATGGGGTATAAGTGATTCAAGTTTCGGTTCCCGAAACTTGAGGTCTAGGGTCTAGGGTCTAGAGTTTAGAGTTTAGGGCTTAGAGCTTAGAGGGCTTAGGGCTTAGAGCTTAGAGGGTTTAGGTCCTGAAGTGTGAGAAAAAAGAATACTAGTATACTAACAAAACAATTTTTTTAGACATGTTTAAAAGATTTATGTTCTTAGCCGTTGCGGCTACTATGATGTGCCTGAGTGCACAAGCTCAAAAATTCGGTTATGTCAACACCAGTGAGATTTTCAACGTGATGCCTGAGAAGGCTACCGCCGAGAACACCCTCAAGACTGCCAGTGACAAGTATGAGACCGAATTCAAGAACCTGCAGGATGCTTTCCAGAAGAAGATGACCGACTATGAGGCTGCCGACAAGGATGCCACTACCCCTCAGGCCATCAAGGATCGCCACAATCAGGAGTTGCAGGACGACTACGTTAAGATTCAGAACTTCCAGCAGACCGCTGCCCAGGACTTGCAGCGCCAGCAGGATACCTTGCTCGCCCCCATCACCCAGAAGCTCCAGAACGCCATCCAGGCTGTTGGTGCCGAGGGCGGTTACACCTTCATCTTTGACCAGGCTGCCGGTGCCATCATCTACACGGGCACCAATGCCGAGGACGTGAGCTCGAAGGTAAAAGCCAAGTTGGGTATCAAGTAAGAATAATGAACAGTTAGCACAATGGTGCTAAAACGTGAATTCCCTTGATGGCAGCCAAGCCATTGAGGGATTTTCGTTTTTTTTGCACCCACATCATGCTTGAATTAAAAAAAGTCTTTACCTTTGTCTTATAATCAAGTAATGTGTATTAAACCGACGACAACGAAATGAAGAGAATATGGATGCTTGCAGTGGCATTGCTGCCGCTCATGTTGATGGCTCAGGCCAGGATTGGTATAGTGAACTCCCAGCAACTGTTTGACCTCATGCCCGAGAAAGCGGCTGCCGAGGCTCAGCTCAAGGCGTTGAGCGATAAGTATCATGCCGAGTATATGCTGCTGCAACGGGAATTTGACAAGAAATATGCCGATTATCAGACGATCGCTGCCGATGTCACGATGCCCGACGCCATCAAGGAGCGCCGCGTGCAGGAACTGCAGGAGAGTGACAAGAAGATGCGCGAGTTTGAGCGCCGTGCTGCCGACGATATCGCCGCACAGCGCGCGGCCCTCACTCAGCCCATTGCCGACCGCGTTCAGGCGGCCATCCGTCAGGCTGGTGAGCAGGGCGGGCTGGATGTGGTGTTTGACACCGCCGTCACCCCTGTGGCCTATACAGGGCCGGCAACCATCGACCTGATGCCGGTGGTCAAAACCCTGCTGGGGCTGGAATAAGGCTAAGGGAAATAATACAAAAAAAACCTGCATGATTTCGATGCAGGTTTTTTTATGGGTGGAAGATGGGGCTCGAACCCACGACCTTCGGAACCACAATCCGACGCTCTAACCAGCTGAGCTACGTCCACCATGTACAGCGTTTTCTCTCAAACGCGGGTGCAAAGATAATACCCTTTTTGTTCTTGTGCAAGAATAACGCCAAAAAAATTATTTGATTTTTTGTTTTTGGCTGGTCTATCGTTCTACCAATTCGGCAGGTGCAATGCGGTCGCTGCCCTTGACGAACTCGCCCATGGAGAAAACTCCCCGCAGGTTGATGTCGGCATCCAGCAAGAGGATATCGGCGTCCTTGCCGCGTTGCAAGGAACCCTTGCGGTCATAGATGCCCATGATGCGTGCCGGGGTTTCGCTGGCCATGCGCACGGCATCCTGGAGCGGCACATCGACGATGCGCACCATGGTCTTGATGAGCCGGTCCATGGTGGCGATGCTTCCGGCCAGGGCGCTGCGGTCCGACAGCTTGCACACGCCGTCCTCGATAATGACACGGGGGTCGAATGCGTGCTCGCTGTCACTGTCGGTGACGGCGAGTGCATCGGTGCACAAGGCGGTGTGCTCCACGCCTTTCATGTGATAGACCAGGTTGAGCAGGGTGGAGGGCACGTGAATGCCATCGGCAATGACCTCGACAGCCATGTCCTCGAGCAGATAGACGCTCTCGACCGTGCCGGCATGCTTGAACTCGCGCACATTGTGGAAGCCCGGCATGGCGTTATAGAAGTGGGTGGCCAGGGTGTAGCCGGCGTCCCAAGCGGCCTTGACTTGGGGATACTCGGCAGCGGTGTGTGCGATGGCTGCGACGACGCCTTTGCCGGTGATGTATTTTCCCATCTCGATGGCTCCGGGCAACTCGGGTGCTGTGCTCCATCGCCTCATGCAGTCAAAGTCCTCGACGATGTGCCTGTATTCGGCGGGATCGGGGATGCGGATGACCTCTGGCATTTGCGCTCCGGCCTTGCTGGGATTGAGGTAAGGTCCTTCCATGTGCATTCCCATGATGGTGGAGTTGTCCTCGCGCATGAGTTCGTCGCAGGTCTGGCAGGCTTGCTCCATCATGTCGATGGGTGATGAGGAAAGTGTGGCGTAGATGGCTGTTGTGCCGTGCAGCATGTGGGTGCGTGCCACGGTTTCAAAGGCCTCGCGCGTGCATTCCTGGAAGTCACACCCGCCTCCGCCATGACAGTGAAGATCGATGCCGCCAGGGACGACGTGCATGCCGTGAGCGTCGATGGTCTTGTCCATCCCATCTAGCTGGCGGCTGCTCTTGGTCACTTCTTTGATGCGGGTACCGTCGATGATGATAGAACCATCGGTGATCCAGCCCTCGGGAGTGAGCACGTGGCCGTTGTAAATCTGAGTCAGCATTAACAATCTTTTTTGTCCTTACTTGAAATGCAAATATACGGAGTTTTTCTATATGCCGCATGGTTTTTATACATTTTTTTTGATTTCTTGACGAAAATTTTGGAATATATGCCCTACTGTTGCCAAAATGGCCGTGGTTTTTGTCTTGAATTTCGGGCCGTTTGTCAACGTGATTGAACGGTTAATCACGAAGTGGCTAAATAGCATTTTTTTATTTGGGAAATTCTGTTTTACTTTGCTGCGACAATAGTTCCAAACATTGGAACAAAATTGATTTATTCACTTTATTATTTTACCAAAACACCACGTAGAGATGAAAAAGATTGTTTTAGTATTGACTGTTGCCCTGTTGGGCACTATTGTGATGAATGCACAGCCACCCCGTCGTCCTGACATGAATCCAGGTCAGATGGTGGAAAAGAGGGTAGAACTTCTGGACAAGGCATTGTCACTGAGCGAGGCGCAAAAGGCCGAAATCGCCAAGATTTACAGCGAGGAGCTGGAATCCATGGGCAAGGACCGACCCGCCAAGAAGGACATGACCGAGAAGCCCGACGAGGCAACGATGAAGGCCAAACGTGAGCAGATGAGAGCTCATCGCGAGGCTACCGAGGCCAAAATTGAAGCTGTGCTCACGCCAGAGCAGGCCACCAAGTTTGCCGAGCTGAAGAAGCAAGAAGGCAAGCGTGGCCGTGGCCATCATGACGGCCGCAGGGGCGCTAATGTCAAGGCTCCCAAGAAGGCCAATCGCTGTGATGGCTCGTGCGAGTGCAAGAAAGCCCAATAACGGTCATTATTCGGCAAACTGATGAAGTGAAATAATCGTGTGTGTGTTTTGAAAGTGGAGGGTGTTTCCTGTTTGAAGGACATGCCCTCCTTTCTTTTTTGGATGTGGGTCCGGAAAAACGTGCTGATGGCCATGACGCACTGTCGATAACATCTTTGATGTTAATCCCAAAGACTGATTAGCGTTTTGAGAAACAAAGGGCCTTCTTCTGCTTGAGGATGCATGAGGCGATTGAAAGTCCCTGATAATGTCGCAGAAAATGATTAGAAGATGTTAAAAAGGGTGGGATTTTACTTAAAAATGCCGTTTAAGGAGGTGAAAAATAGGGCTAAAATGAAAAAAAATTGCTACCTTTGCATTCAATCTAGAAGAGAAAACAAGATGGATGTAAAGAAAGTCTTATTCATATCGCAGGAAATCGCTCCCTACGTTCCTGAGCGCCGTTTGTCACAAATAGGCCGTTTGTTGCCGCAGGGCATTAAAGAACAGGGCATAGAAGAGCGGACGTTTATGCCCAAATATGGCATGATTGCCGAGCGTAGCAATCAGTTGCACGAGATGATCAGGCTCTCGGGCATGAATGTGATTATTGATGATACCGATCATCCGCTCATCATCAAGGTGGCGACCCTGCAACCGGCTCATTTCCAGGTATATTTTATTTACAATGAGGATTATTTTGCCAGCAATCGCATCGATGAACTGGAAATGAATTGCTCGGTCGAGGATAATGATGAGCGCAGCATGTTCTTTGTTCGCGCGGTCATTGAATCGATACGAAAGATGCGTTGGATTCCCGATATTATCCAGTGCACCGGCTGGATTTCGGCATTGGCTCCGGTTTACATCCGCTCGCTCTATGGCGATGACCCCTCGTTCCGCGACGCCAAGATTGTGACGGCCTTGTTCAACGAGCAGTTGCCGGCTCCGCTGGATGTGCGTCTGAGCGAGAAGATGCGTCAGGACGGCATGACCAAGACCTCTCTTAAGCCCATTGCCGGTAAAGAACTGGGCTATGACGAATTGATGGCCTACTCGCTGAAGTACAGTGATGCTGTCATCACGTGTGAGCCAGGCGTGAGCCCGACGGTTCTTGAGGCTGCCGCCTCGCTTCCCACGCTGGATTTCACCGACAGCGATGACGTGAGCAAGGTGACCGAGTTCTATTCGTCGCTATTTGATTGAAATGTGGCCCCGCTGCGTTAAATTTCGGTATTCTTAAATCAAAGCATTTTTCATTTCAAGAATATGAAACATCTTTTCAGGGTGATACTGGCAGCAGTAGTACTGCTTGGCATGTATTCCTGCACCGATGAGACCATCGGTGTCTCTATTACTGACAGTGTCGCGTCGATCATCGAGGATTCGTCGTTTGTGATCACAGGGCATTCGGTCCTCAACGACCGTGTGCAGATGCGCACAACGACCAAGATGCTGGGCGACCTGCAGGCCGCTGGATATGGGCGCGTGACGGCATCGGCTGTGACGATGTGGATGCCCGCAGCAGCCATCGACACTTCCCGTCTGACGGCCCAGTCGATTGACTCTTGCCGTCTGATATTGCGTTTGCCCAAAACCGGAGGTTACACCGGCAATGCTCAGGCACCCATGCGCATGGATGTGTATAGCCTGAACAAGCCGTTGCCTACACCCATCTACAGTGACTTTGACGTGACGGGATACTATGACAAGAATGACTTGCTTGCCTCGGAATCCTATTCCCCCACATCGGGTTGGCTTGAAGTGACCGACCCGGCCTATTTGTCCTCATCCTCGTCTCAGGACACGGTGCGCGTTATTTCGGTGCCGATGCCTGTATCGTTAGGTCGTGATGTGTTCAACGCTTACCGTGACGATCCCTCCCGCTTTGCAAGCCCCAAGACGTTTGCCGAGTTGTTCCCTGGCATCTACATCACTAATAGCTATGGCAACGGGCATGTGCTGAACATCAGCGCCACCGAGTTCAATGTTTATTTTCACCGTCATATCGTGGTGAACGACACAACCGAGGTGGACTCTTCCTATGTGCAGACCTACATGGCCTCAACGCCCGAGGTGGTGTCCAACAACATTTTCCATTATGAGATCGATGATGCCGTCCGCGAGATGGTGAATGCAGGAGAAGCCATCATTGCTGCTCCTGCAGGTTATGAGGTGCAGCTGCGTTTTCCCATTCAGGATATCATCGACAAGTATAAGGCTAATGTGGGCAACAACCAGTCGATTATCAACACGTTGACGCTTGAACTCCCTGTCAGTGTCCCCGTGACCGAATACAACATCCAGCCGCCTACCTATCTGTTGATGGTGAAGACATCCAAGAAGGATCAATTCATCAACGGCGACAGTCTGGTGAACAACAAGGATTCGTTCTATGCGGTCTATAGTGTGGCCGAAAAGAGTTATGTGTTCACCGGGTTGCGGGATTACGTCATCAACATCATCAACAACCAGGGCGGTATTGCCACCGAGGACGATTTCAACTTCACCGTGACACCGGTTGACGTTACCAATTACACTTATCCGCAGACCTATTCTTACTATGGTTACTCTTCGTCTTCAACGGTTGTAACTAAGATTTCGCCGATGGTGTCACGTCCGGCGATAGCCAGATTGATGCTGGATAAAGCTAAAATCAAGATCAGCTACAGCAAACAAATTGTAGATTAAAGTTTGCTAGATTAGAAAAATAGTGCTACCTTTGCACCCGCATTGCAAATCATCGCAGTGCACCAAGCCGCAATAGCTCAGTCGGTAGAGCATTTCATTCGTAACGA
>CACYAW010000034.1 GCA_902772455.1 uncultured Bacteroidales bacterium | reverse complement strand
ATAGTTCATCTCGGAACCCCACTCGAGATAACCAGCCCATTCATCGGTCTCATCCTCCCAAACGATGGCCAAACCGGTGGCAGAATAGGAATTCTGACTTGAAGAACTGATATTGATGTAGGGAGGATTATCGTCTTCGATGGCAATGGGGCCACTGGTACCCTCGATGTGAATGGTCTTGTCATCCATGACATAGCTTACTCTCGTAACCGAGGCGTCACGAGTAAACGTAGCTATCCCGGTCGCAGCATCGTAGTTGACGGTTCCCCAGGCAAGGACTGCTCTGCTTTTACCCTTGATGAAGGAACCATCGTTTTCGCGCTCCCAGATGGTCTGACCCAACTCTACAATGATACGTGGATTGTCGAAGTCGTTGGTCATCTGACCTTCTACCCAGTAATCATCAAATTCGAGTTCAGACCCGTAAACAATGTTCTTAATATATACCGTTCCTAAATCAGAACTTTCAAACAAAATTTCAAAGGGTCCGTCTTGAGGGACGCAAGTGGTGTGTGTCATCGGGTCGACGGCACTGCCTCGATCGGTGCGTTGATAGACTTGGTAGTCAAGACCTAAAAGATCTTGTTCATCAGCAAATCGCTTGGGTGCGCCCCCAGGGGAGTTGGCCAAAGCCGAGAAGGCAACGATAAACGTTAAAATAAGTAATGATAACTTCTTCATAGTTCAATAATATTTAATGATTAATTTGGATTGGCTGTTATTGAGTGATTTATGTCGCAAAGTAACGTATTTTTATCGATATTGTCAAACCATAATGTGTTTTTTTGGGATAGTAATTAGTTTTTTTGCGCATTTACTGCTTTTTTTGTAACTTTGCAGATGAGTCGTTTGAACCGTTTAGGGGAAAACAACTCACCTGCAAGACGTTTACCAATACTTGACTTTTTGTTCCATTTATTTGCTGCGACTAACAACCTTCTAATCAGGAAACTGGCGAAGATCTGACAATTGGTGAGTTCAAGGTAAAGATTCCCACGTCTCGAGTTTTTTACGCCTGAATTTGGGGTTCTATAGGGCGCTGTTAACCTTAAAGTGTATGATGAAAAAGTTTTTTTTGAAATTAACCCTTCTAATGCCGGTATTGCTGATGCTGCTGGCTCCCGTGAATGCTGTCGCAATAACGATTCCACCCGAGTGGAAAGGCGATGTCAACCTCGATGGCGAGATTGACATCGATGATGTGACGACCCTGACCGACGCTTTGCTGAACGGGGATGTTTTTGATTCGATGGATGTCACCCAGGATGGCAAAGCCAATATCGATGACGTGACGTCATTGATCGACATGTTGCTGGTCATGCCGCGTTTGGAAACCTTTAAGGTCAATGGCGTTTCATTTACGATGAGATATGTTCGTGAAGCATCGTTCACGATGGGGGCGACTGGTGGGCAAATTCCTTACGCCGGCCAGAACGAGTATCCGGCCCATGAAGTGGAACTGCCTCCTTATTTTATATGCCGCACCGAGGTCACCCAGGCTCTGTGGCATGCTGTGATGGGTGACAACCCGTGCCACTTCAAGGGTTACGAACTGCCTGTCGAATGGGTCACCTGGGACGAGTGTCAGGAGTTTGTTTATAGGCTCAGTCAGATGACGGGACGGCAATTTCGTCTTCCCACCGAGGCCGAGTGGGAGTTTGCCGCTAACAGTGCCCACGTGAACTTGGGATGTCTTTATTCTGGTAGCGATGAGTTGGATTCGGTAGGTTGGTTTGCCGACAACAGCAACGGAGCGCCAAACCAGGTCAGGACCAAGGGCAGGAACGGGATCGGCCTCTTTGATATGAGCGGCAACGTCAATGAGTGGTGTTATGATTGGTTTGCCCCGTATAATAGCGGTAGCCAGTTCAATCCCATCGGCCCGCAGCAGGGGACGGTGCGTGTCATCCGTGGCGGCTCGTGGAGCGATGAATCTGACCTGTGCCGTGTGACAAGCCGCCAGAGCCATGATCCGGCAGTAAACGATGCTACAGTGGGTTTGCGCATCGCCATGGATGCCGTTGATCCCTATTGGTTTACGCTGTCACGCCGCACTGTGCGCCTCGAGGTGGGCGAACAAGCTGCGGTGGATATCCTCAACGGTAATGGCAGTTATACGATTCATAACAACAGCACCAGTGTTACCCAAGCGCAAGTCAACGGCAATAACTTGACAGTGCGGGCATTGAAAGAGGGTGTTGCCGTAGTGACGGTCATCGATAGGGAAACCCAGGTGCCTTCAACACTCACAGTCATCGTGACCGCACCGGTGGAGTCCTGGACCGTCAATGTGGGCGGTGTCAATTTCAAGATGATCCCGGTGCAAGGAGGCAACTTCGTGATGGGTGCCACGCCTGAGATGGCCACTGGCTCGCAAAGCAACGAGCGTCCCGCTCACGATGTCACATTGACCGACTATTGCTTGGGAGAGACCGAAGTGACGCAGGCCCTATGGCAGGCTGTCATGGGCACTAATCCGAGCTACTTCACCAGTGGCGATCACCTGCAGCGCCCCGTTGAACGTGTGAGTTGGGAGGACTGCTGGGAATTCATCTATAAACTCAATGAACTGACGGGAATGAACTTCCGTTTGCCCACCGAGGCCGATTGGGAATATGCGGCTCGTGGTGGACGCAAGACACAAGGCTATACCTATGCTGGTGGCAACAACCTGAATGATGTGGCTTGGAATGCCGCCAATGCCTATGCCGTCGGTTCCTCGAGTCCTGACTACGGTACTCACACGGTAGCCACCAAGGCTCCCAACGAACTGGGACTATACGACATGAGCGGTAACGTGCTTGAATGGTGCGAGAACCTCAACGATGCCTACAGTCATGAAACCCATGTCAATCCTGCGGGCGCCACTGGAGGAACCAACCGCATCTGCCGTGGTGGCAGTTGGCATGCCAGTTACTCTGATTGCCGCCTCTCACGGCGTTACACTATTGTGCCCAACTCGCGCCAGTCTTATCGTGGATTGCGTCTGGCCATCAGCACTCCGGGGCAATACACCTTCCATTTGACCAAAACGGTCGTCAAGTTGGAAACTGGCGAGCAACGCTCGGTCAATATCATCAATGGTAGTGGCGATTATTCTCTCTACAACCAGAAAAGTACCGTCATGTCTTGCTCGACAAACGGCGATGTACTTACCGTTACAGGTTCTTCGACGGGTACCACATCGGTCATCGTCAAGGATAACAAGACCCATGCGTTGACGTGGCTCACAGTCATTGTCACTAATCCTGCCAACTATCATGTCAAGGACTTTGACATCCGCGGCATTTCGTTCCGCATGATTTATATTCCACAGGGTATCTTTGCCATGGGAGGAACAGAGGAGCAGGGCGCTTCGGCCACTAGTGCCGAGAAACCCGTGCACCGTGTGGCCCTCTCAGACTATTACATTGGTGAGACCGAGGTGACCCGTGCGCTGTGGTACGCCGTGATGGGCTATACCCCCCGGATCTTTGACGATGACATGAAACACCCCAAGGCCGACATCTCCTGGGAGGAGTGTCAGGTGTTTGTCGCCCGGTTGAGTGCGATAACGGGTTATCCTTTCCGTTTGCCCACCGAGGCCGAGTGGGAATATGCCGCACGCGGTGCGAGACGCAGTAAAGGATATAAGTATGCAGGCGGGAATTCTTTGGCCAGCTTGGGCTGGTACAAGACCAACAGTAATGACTCGACCCACTATGTCGCCCTGAAGCGTCCCAATGAGATGGGCATTTATGACATGAGCGGCAACGTGGATGAGTGGTGCCAGGACTGGTACGAGAACTATACAGGCGACATTACTTATGACCCCATGGGGCCTGACGAAGGCCAGCAACGCGTGGTGCGCGGTGGCGCCTATAACAACACGGCGACCGATTGCCGCGTTTCTAGCCGCCGTCCGATGGATCCTGAGACCGAGTCGTCAGGCATTGGATTGCGTCTGGCGATGGACTTTGACAATCATTATAGGCTCTACCTGAGCCGTACCGTCGTCTGGATGGAAGTGGGTGATGTCGAGAATGTGAGAATCCTCAACGGCACGGGCGATTACACTATCACAGATGATAATGACGGTATCGTGGACTTTGAACTGACGGGCGATAATATCCGCCTGACAGGAACCAAGGTGGGTACCGCTCATTTTTACATCAAGGACAACGTCACCAACTCCCGCCGACTGCTCACGGTGATCGTCACCAAATCGTCCCATGCCGAGTATCGCGAACTGAAGTACAAGTCCATCAGTTGGTGGATGATGTATGTCAGGGATGGGGCGTTTGACATGGGCGGAACCGAAGAGCAGGGGACCGACCCGCTTGACAATGAGAAACCCGTTCACCGAGTGGCGCTCAACGATTACTACATCGGTCAGACAGAGGTCACCCAAGAACTCTGGAATGCTGTGATGTACAATGACTGGAGGGACTTGGGCGAAGACGCCAAAAAGCCCGTTGAGTCGGTCAACTGGGAAGAATGCCAGGAGTTTGTGGCCCGCTTGAACGAGATATTTGCCGAGTATGATCTGAACTTCCGCCTGCCCACCGAGGCTGAATGGGAATTTGCCGCGCGTGGCGGCAACCGCAGCCGCGGCTACAAGTATGCCGGCAGCAATAATATGAACACGGCAGGATGGTATATGGGCAATGCCCAGACCCCCGATGATCCCTACCACGCCTATGCCCGCCGTCCCGTCAAGACCAAGATCGCTAACGAGCTGGGCATCTATGACATGAGCGGTAATGCCGCCGAATGGTGCGAGGACTGGTACGGACCTTATGCCGAGGGCGGTCAGTTCAATCCTGTGGGTCCTGTGACGAGCACCGAGCGCGTCCTGCGCAGCGGCACCTACAGCAGTGCGGCCCGTGACTGCCGCGTTTCATCGCGATTGTCGATGATTCCCGTGTGGTGGTCGATACCAAACGGTGTGGGCCTGCGTCTGGCAATGGATGCCACGGGCACCCACCGCTTCTATCTCTCGCGTCGTGTCGTGAGGATGCTGGTCGGCGAGCATGTCGATGTCAACATTCATAACGGCACTGGCGAGTATGAGATCACGGGTGTCAATAATGGTATCGTCAACATGACCCGTGAAGGCGAGACCATCTCACTCACTGGTCTCAAGGTGGGTACGGCGACCTTTGTCGTTACCGATACGGTCACTGGCGAACGTTGCCACTTGACGGCCATCGTCACCGAGCAGAAGGACAACGATATGGTGAAGATTGATATCGACAGCCTGGTGTATAACATGATATACGTGCGTGGCGGAACCTTCACCATGGGACAGAATGGCGGAGACAACATCTTGTCTGACCCCGATGAGGCACCCGAGCATCAGGTCACATTATCAAATTATTATATCGGTGAGACCGAGGTGACCCAGCAACTGTGGCAAAAGGTCATGGGCGGTAATCCCAGCCGTTTCAAGGGTGGCATTCATCCTGTCGAGCGAGTGACTTGGGAGGATTGCCAGGAGTTTGTGAGACGCCTGAACGGGATGACTGGTCGCAGTTTCCGTCTGCCTACCGAGGCCGAGTGGGAATATGCAGCCCGTGGCGGACACCTCACTCGCGGATATCCCTACTCGGGCAGCTACACTCTGGGCAATGTCGCATGGTATGCCAGCAACAGCGGTAACACTACCCAGGCCGTTAAGACACGTCTGCCTAACGAGTTGGGCATTTATGATATGAGTGGTAATGTGTGGGAATGGTGCCAGGATGTGTATGGTGCCTATAGCCCGCAACCTCAGTATAACCCCGTTGGACCTGAAGCGGTGCTAGACACGAACGCTATGGCGCCTGCCATCTACCGTGTCTTCCGTGGTGGCGCATGGAACAGTGATGCTTACCATTGCCGTGTGACGCAACGTAACGATAATCATCAGGGTTTTGCCGATTATAACATCGGCTTGCGACTGGCGATGGATGCGCCCACCAGCACAGCCCTGTTAGTGTCACCACGCGTGATTTACATGGAGGTGGGTGACGTGAGCACGGTTAATATCCTCAATGGTACGGGCAGTTATACGGCCACTGGAGGCTCCGATGTGGTAAGTTACCAACTGAGCGGCAACACCATGACCATCACAGGACTCAAGGTGGGAACGACGACCATTAACGTCAGGGATAACGTAACGGGCTACTACACGGTGGTCACGGTCATTGTCTCGACGCCCAGCATCCCCTACCAATATAAGACGATAACCTTCTGGATCAAGTATGTCTGGGGCGGCTCGTTTGATATGGGCGCGACCGATGAACAGGCAGGAGTCGCTGCCACCGATGAAAGCCCGGTCCACCGCGTCTTGGTGCCCACCTATGGCTTGGGCATGACCGAGGTCACCCAGGAATTGTGGCGTGCAGTGATGGGGTTCAATCCCAGCGTCAATACAGGTGACGACAAGCTGCCTGTCGATAACGTCACGTGGGACGAGGCGCAGGAGTTCGTCGCACGCTTGAGTGATTACTTCGATGTCAACTTCCGCCTGCCCACCGAGGCCGAGTGGGAATATGCGGCACGAGGGGCATGGCGTCACAAGCCTTACCTGTACTCGGGCAGCAATACCATCGGCAATGTGGCCTGGTATAGCGGCAACAGCGGCGGCAAGACGCATGTGGTCCAGACCAAGCAGCGCAACGACGAGTGGATCTACGACATGAGCGGTAACATCGATGAATGGTGCCAGGATTGGTACGGACCTTACAGCAATCAGCCTGTCTTTGAGCCTGTCGGCCCCGATTCGGCAGAATATCACGTTGTTCGCGGCGGACGTTGGAACAGCAATGCGGCGGCGTGTCGTGTGTCGGCACGAGCGACCGATGAGTCCTTAGAGACCCTGCCGGGAGTGCGCATTGCTCTGGAATTGGATTACGACTACTGGTTCAGCCTCTCACGCAGCGTGGTATCGATGTATGTGGGCGACACTCGCACTGTCAATGTGCGCAATGGCAGCGGAAACTATACCGTCACTGCAACTAACGCGGGCATCGTCAATACTCAAGTCAACGGGGACCAGCTTGTGCTCACAGGACTCAAGAAGGGCCGCACCCGCCTCACCGTGTATGACAACGTGGCCCAGGACTTCAGGACTCTAACGGTCATTGTCAATGAGCGCACCGAGCCCGATCTGCCTGATAACGATGAGAATCCGTTTGGCGAACCGTTTAAGATGGTCTATGTGCGTGGCGGCACATTCACGATGGGCGCCACCAGTGAACAGGGCTCTGATGCTTATTCCCAGGAGAATCCTGCCCACACGGTGACGGTGCCGAGCTTCAGGATGTCCAACATCGAGGTGACACAGGGCCTGTGGAAGGCCATTATGGGCACCAACCCCAGCAATTTCACGGGCAACCTGCGCATGCCGGTCGAGAATGTCTCTTGGGCCGAATGCCAGGAGTTCATTGCCCGTCTTAATGAACGCACGGGCAAGAATTACCGCTTGCCCACCGAGGCCGAGTGGGAGTATGCCGCACGTGGTGGTGTCAAGACCAAGGGTTACAAGTATTCAGGCAGCAACACCATCGGTAATGTGGCCTGGTACAGCGGCAACAGCGGCAGCACGACCCATGTCGTCGGCACCAAGAGTCCCAATGAATTGGGCATCTATGACATGAGCGGTAACGTGTTCGAGTGGTGTCAGGACTGGTACGGCTCCTATACCGATGGAATGCAAACCGATCCCACGGGACCTGAGACGGGCACTCTGCGTGTGCGTCGCGGTGGCGGCTGGTCATCGGCAGCAAGAGCGAGCCGCGTTTCTTACCGTACGGGAACATCGCCTACGGTCAGGTCCAACATCTATGGCCTGCGACTGGCTCAGGACGTCGAGAATTCTACCTGGTTCGGTTTGTCCAAATCGGTCATCAGGCTGGAACAGTATGAACGCAGGAAAATCAACATCCTCAACGGTCACGGCAGCTACACGGTTACGGGTGGCGGCAACATTGTTTCGTGCCAGATTGATGGAGAACAACTCACCGTGACGGGACTCCAGATAGGCACTGTTTCCATTGCCGTCACCGATAATACCACTGGCTTGAGGGCCTACCTGACAGTAGTTGTCACCGAACCCGATGCTGTGGATATCGGCCCTGTGATTCCCGGCCCGATGGTATTCAGTATGGTTCACGTCACGGGCGGCACCTTCATGATGGGCGCCACCAGTGAGCAGGGCTCTGATGCTTTCTCCAACGAGAATCCAGCCCATGAAGTCACTTTGCCTGACTTCTATATCAGCAATGTCGAGATTACCCAGAGCCTATGGGAATGGGTCATGGGCTCCAATCCCAGCTATCATAGCGGGGACGCCTTCTATGTCCACCGTCCTGTGGAGAATGTGTCATGGGAGGATTGCCAGTTGTTCATTGCCAAACTCAATGCCTTGACCGGAGAATCGTTCCGCTTGCCCACCGAGGCCGAGTGGGAGTTTGCTGCTCGTGGTGGCAACAAGAGCCGGGGATATAAATTCGCTGGCAGCGATACGCTCGACGTGGTGGGCTGGTACAGCGGCAACAGCGGCGGCCAGTCCCAAGAGGTGTTTGGCAAGCGGGGCAACGAGCTGAACCTCTATGATATGAGCGGCAACGTCTATGAGTGGTGTCAAGACTTGTACGGCGCTTATAACAGCACCGCACAAAACAACCCCACTGGCCCGGCCGCGGGTAGTTCCCGCATCCGCAGGGGCGGCTACTTCTCGGCGAGCGAACGCTATTGCCGTGTGTCTTATCGCAACTATGCTTCGCCCACATCACGCAACCGCTACACGGGACTGCGACTGGCCATGGACTATGTGACGACCTACAGTTTCATGCTCTCCCAGTCCGTTATCCAAGTCGAGGTAGGTGAAACCAAGTCGGTTGACCTCATCAACGGAGGCGGCAACTATGCCGTCACCGGCGGGGCTGGCAACGTCACATGGGCTCTCAACGGAGACCAGCTCGCTGTCACCGGTGTCCAAGTCGGCACCACCACCCTTGCTGTGACCGATATCGTCAGCGGCTCAGTACGTCCCCTCACCGTTGTCGTTACCGAGGCCAGCATGCCCGAGGAGGAAGAATTCGACGTCAACGGTATCAAGTTCAAGATGATTACCGTCGATGGTGGCACCTTCATGATGGGTGATAACTCAATCGAGGAGTCATCGCCCGCCCATCAAGTGACTCTATCGACCTACAAGATCGGCCAGACCGAAGTGACACAGGCCTTGTGGGAAGCTGTAATGTCTGGGCAATTGGAAGACGATGCAAGTGCTCTGAATTATGCGGTGCCTTTTGTGACATGGGATGACTGTCAAGAGTTCTTATTGAAGTTGAACCAACTGACAGGCAAGAAATTCAGATTACTCACCGAGGCTGAGTGGGAATTTGCAGCCCGTGGTGGCAATAGAAGTCATGGCTATACTTATTCAGGAAGTAATACGATTGATGGTGTGGCTTGGTATAAAAGCAACTCTAGTGGTTTTAATCCTATAATGGGTACATATATTGATGTAGCCACCAAGGCGCCCAACGAGTTGGGAATCTATGACATGAGCGGTGGCGTTTGGGAACTGTGCCAGGATTTCTATGGTGGATACACAGCCGAGCCACAGACGAATCCAACGGGTCCTGCTCAATCAGATTTCAATTATCATGTTACCCGAGGAGGCAGCTTTGCTGAGCAGGCCGACCAATGTCGCGTTGCGGTCAGGGGGACAGATCCCTTAATGTTCCTCTATGGCTACGGTTTCCGTCTTGCCCTTGATGTGGACGACAGCCCGAAGTTCCGCCTGAGCGAGACAGCCGTGAAGGTTGAGGTAGGCGAGAGCGCATCAGTTAACCTCATCAATGGTAGCGGCAACTATACCGTGACTGGTGGCACCGATTATGTCACCACCTCCATCAGCGGCAACACCCTCACCGTGACCGGCACCGCAGCTGGCACGACAGCCGTCTACGTCACCGATACTGCCACTGGCGCTACCGCCGTCCTCACCGTCATCGTGACCGAGGCAGCTGAAGAACCAGACAATGCTCTTATTGAGGACTGGGAAGGCTGCAGTGCTGGTGGATATTGGACCCAAACGGTTCAAGGCCATTGTTGGACTTGGCATTTTACAGATGCAGGAATTTGGAAGGATGACCAACGCCATGGAGAATTGTCTTGTCGCTTTGGTAAAACGGCTAATAGTGCCATTGAAATGGCTGAAGATGTTGAGGGCAGCATAAATGCAGTTAGTTTCTATGCTGGATCCTTTGGAAATGATATAGATGCTGCATTGAGGGTAGACTATAGTGTTGATCATGGTTCTAATTGGTTATCTTTGGGTTCAGTTACTGCAACCCAGGGATCATTTAACTATTATTCATTTAATGTAAATGTAGTAGGAAGTGCACGTTTTCGAATAGTTCAAACTAGCGGAGTTCGTGTTGATATAGATGACATTGCTGTTCATTTCAGCGAATCAATACTACCCGAGGACGAATTCGAGGTCAATGGTGTCAAGTTCAAGATGATCACCGTCGATGGCGGCACCTTCATGATGGGTGCACCCGACGATGACGATGAAGCGATCAACGTTGAAAAGCCTGCTCATCAAGTTACACTCTCGACTTATAAAATAGGTGAAACAGAAGTAACTCAAGCTCTTTGGAAAGCTGTGATGGGAAGCTACTATGACAATGCGTGGGGTTACACCAATGAAGACCTAATTCCTGTGGCGTTTATCCCGTGGAATGAATGTCAAGAATTCATCTCTAAACTGAATTCATTGACGGGTAAGCATTTTCGATTGCCCTTTGAGGCGGAATGGGAGTTTGCCGCCCGTGGAGGAAACCTAAGCCAGGGATACCTGTATGCTGGTAGTAACAACATAGATGACGTGGCTTGGTATTGTGATAATACTAACTCTAGCATAAAACCTTTCCATGTCGCAACCAAAGCACCTAATGAATTAGGACTTTATGACATGACGGGAAATGTCAATGAATGGTGTCAAGACATATATGGAGAGTACAGTGCCTCTGCACAAGTGAATCCAACAGGCCCAACTACAGGAAATAGAAAAGTGTCGCGTGGTGGAGCCTGGTATTATGAACCTCAATACTGTCGTATATCATTCCGCGATGATGGCTGGGTAACTGGCTATGACTGGCGTGTTTGTGGCTTCCGTCTCACCCTTGACCCTGATGATAACCCGAAATTCCACCTCAGCGAGACCGTTATGACGGTAGAGGTGGGCGAGAGCAAGTCTGTCAACATCATCAACGGTGGCAGTAGCTATACTGTGGCTAACAGTAATAACTATGTCACAACTGTTATCAGTGGCAACAAGCTGACCGTAACTGGCTCATCAAAGGGAATAACGACCGTTTATGTCACCGATGCAGCCACTGGCGCTACAGCTGTCCTCACCGTCATCGTGACCGAGGCAACCATGCCCGAGGAACCGGAATACGTTGACTTAGGGCTGCCGAGCGGCACCCTGTGGGCGACGAAGAACATCGGCGCCAATAAGCCCGAGGACTACGGTGACTACTTCTCATGGGGCGAAACCGAACCGAAGACTGTCTATGATTGGAGCACCTATAAGTGGTGCAATGGCACTCGAACAACATTGACGAAGTATTGTACTGATAGCAGTTATGGCACGGTTGACAACAAGACAGAACTGGATATTGAAGACGATGTTGCCTATATCAAATGGGGTCCGTCATGGCGCATACCATCAAATGAGCAGATGAAAGAATTGACTGATAACTGCACATGGCAATGGACGACGCGTAACAGCGTGAATGGTTACCTAGTCACTGGTCCCAATGGGAATAAACTGTTCTTGCCCGCCGCAGGTGCCTACTTCGGCAATTCGCTTTATGACGACGGCATCAATGGCTACTATTGGTTACCCACGCTCAATGATGAATGCTCCCTTGCTAATGGCCTCTACATTTCTTCGGGAATTTGGAGCATCTGGGGCAATGAATTCGGCAGCCGTTGCAGCGGCTTTACTGTGCGTGCCGTTTACGTCTCTACGCCGTCTGTAACGCCATTGTCGTTGCCGGTTAATGAGTTGACGGCCTTTGTGAATTCAGATCATTATTATACGATCTCGAATGGTAGTGGCAGCTTCAGTGTTGCGGTTAACGGCACAAGTGTGCTGGCCACCATTGAATCTGGCAGTCTGCATATCCAAGCCGTGACCACGGGCGTCTCGACGGTCACCGTCACCGACCTCGTTACTGGAGATGCCGCGTCGGTTGTCGTTACCGTCATCCCTTTGCAGCGTGGCGATGTGAACTGCGACGGCGTGATCAATGAGAACGATTACGGCGAACTATATAGTATTGTTGTTCAGAATAAGACACCACAGAGTACATACACGGCCGATGTCAACGCCGATGGCACTATCGACAAGAATATCAGCGGGTACTTGGCAACCAACACCGACATCAATGCCCTCATCGATATACTTTACAACGATCTGATGCCTTCGTGGAGTGGCTATCCCTTCAACGATATTTCAGCGTATAGCGCTAAGTATGACATTAATGGCGATGGCGTTGTAAGCATATCGGACTTCCCTTCAATTATTGACATTGTACTAAATGGGTCTGGGACTTATGGAAATGGCGATCTCGACGGCGATGGACTCATCAACTGGCGCGATGCCTGTATCTTCCACGTCGCCTTCTTGCGCCTCAATGGCCTCTGGCCCGACGACGCCCCTGAGGAGGAATCTTTCACCGTCAATGGCGTGACCTTTAAGATGGTTACCGTCGATGGCGGCACCTTCACGATGGGCGACGATAGCGATTTTTCTGCAAAGCCAGCTCATCAAGTGACCCTGTCTGATTACAAAATAGGTCAGACCGAAGTTACTCAAGAATTGTGGCAGGCCGTTATGGGAACAAACCCAAGTTATTATTCAAACATTAATGGCTATATCGATGGAATGCAACGCCCAGTGGAGTCAGTGTCTTGGAACGATTGTCAAAGGTTCATTTTAAAGCTAAATGAATTGACAGGCAAGAAATTCCGTATGCCAACTGAGGCTGAGTGGGAGTTCGCTGCTTTAGGAGGCAATAAGAGTAAAGGTTATCAGTATTCTGGAAGTAATAATGCTGATGAAGTGGCGTGGTACGGTATTGGCCCAGGATATGAATTAACGAGCAATAATTACAAGAATAATCACATCAAGCAGTATTATGCCAGCAACCCTGACACCTTAGGCCCCAGACCTGTAGCGACTAAAGCTCCAAATGAATTGGGCATTTATGATATGAGTGGCAATATATGTGAAATGTGTCAGGATTGGTATGCGACATACAGTAACACTGCTCAGACAAATCCGACGGGTCCGGCCAGTGGAAGTGAACATTCATGGCGTGGTGGATGCTGGATTTTCTTGGATTGTTCAATAAAGGTTAGGTGGAATATTGAATTCGGTCCAACTGGTAGAGTGGAATGTGGCCTGCGCCTAGCTTTAGACCCAGATGATAGTCCAAAGTTCCGTCTCTCGGAAACTGTTGTTTCGGTCGAGGAAGGAAAGAGCACAATGGTGTATGTCATTAATGGTAGCGGCAGCATCAGTGTGAGTGGTGGCACAGACAATTGCACTGTAGCTTATAGTACCGACCGCCTTATCGTGGTTGGTGATAAAGCTGGCACATGCACAGTTACTGTTACCGATAACAATTCAGGTGCTAAAACCGTCCTCACCATCATCGTCACTGAGGCGCCAGAACTCCCGCCAACTGATGGTCAGAACTATCAGACCATCAACGGGGTTAAAATCGAGAACGTGTGGATACAAGATCGTGTTCATACACCAGATGAGTGGGCCTCAATGCCCTACTGTAACATTAATGCAAGAACGGCAGTATTGCATAATGGTGATGTCTATATATCACGTTCAAATGTTTCTACTGCTGGAGGTAGTGTGCAAAGCTATGTATATCAAGTGAATGGAAAGAACGGACAATTGGTAAGAGAAATTCCCTTAACGTTAAATGGATCTATATATGGTAATACAATATTAAGTGCTAATAATATAGGCGTCGATGATTTTGGCCATCTGTATATATCCCCTTATTCTGCAGATAATACTCGTTATCACCCAATTTATCTATTGAATGAATCAACCGGTGAACTGACATTGATTAAAGAACTTGATAAAGGGAATACGCTTTCTCGTTTAGATTACATTGACATTGTTGGTGATCTTACTCGCCAGCAAGCTGAATGTAATGTCATGATGGCAGGAGCTAATTCAAATTTAGTGTATCGTTGGCATGCTGCTAAGGGGGGTGAATTCATTGCGGGTTTCAATGGTCAACCGAGTCTTGCAATTCAAAATTTCTCTCCAGAGACTGTTTCTCACTGGGGCTATGCACCCGTTGTGAAAATGATTCTTGGTGAGAGTGAGAACAACCGTTATAGTGGAGAACGATTTTATGTTGATGGCTATACAGCAGCTCCCTTACTGTATAACATCAATGGAGACTTATTGGACAGCTTTAAGGATGCTCCATCGGAATGTCAGCCAATGTCCATTAGCGCAAACGGTCTCTGCCAATTTGAATTAGGAGAAAAGCGTTTTCTTGCTTATTCTGCAGCTGAATATACTGGATACAACGAAATAACGGGTGAATACAAGGCATGCCAGGCGTATATCAGTCAATTAGGAAACGAGAACGAGCCATTAAGCAATATGCTTTTTTACTGGATGGTCCCCGATGCTTTTGGGTGTATCAGCGATGGCGGTATACGTGTACAAAGTATAAATGTAGAGTATGGCACCGATGAAGCTGGAAATCCCGAAGTGACTTTGTTTATTTTAAGATGCTACAATGGAATGGGTGTATATAAAATCACTTTAGATAGCACTATTTAAATGTAATTAGTGGGGATATAAGAGAGACAAACAAGACAGAATATTGGGTTTCCCGATAATTGTCTTGTTTGTCTTTCTTGTTGTTATACCTTGAACAGTGTTGTTGGTCTATTGCTTCTGTTCGTTGGATTATTGCTCCTGAGGGGCTATCTGGGGGCGGCGGTGCGGCCGGCTTCGAGGATGGGGAGGTTGCCCTCGGTGGGGATGTAGATGACGGTTTTGTCTCCCAGGTCGGCCTGCTGGCGCACCCACAGGTACTGGATGTAGGTGGGGGTGATGCTGCCGTTCTCGATTTCGATAGCCTTGGCGGCACCCTTTGCTCGCTCGATTTCGGCTTGGGCGTTGAGCTTCTCGGCTTCGAGGTTGGCGCGAGCCTCCTCGATCTTGATTTTGCGGTTCTGTTCGGCCTTGGCGAATTCGGCTTTACCGTCCATTTCTTGCTGCCACACTTTGTACCTGGGGTAGCCAAACATGAAGGCTACCACGATGGCCAAAATGAAAGCACAACAGATTGTCGTTGCAACGATGGTGTCTCTTGATGAAGTTTGTCTTGCCATAAATCCAGACAGATTGTTTTTTGTTTGTATGTCGATTATTTCTTGTGGTGGGCGATGAGGTATTGGCCGATCTGGACGGCGTTGAGGGCGGCGCCCTTCTTGATTTGGTCACCGCAGAGCCAGAAGGTCAGGCCGTTGTCGCTGCTGGTGTCCACGCGGATTCGTCCCACATAAACGGGGTCTTTGCCTGAGCAGTCGATGGGCATGGGGTAGCGGTTGCTGCGCGGATCATCCACGACGACAACGCCGGGGGCGAGCTGCAGGGCGGCACGGGCCTCCTCGGGGGTGATGGGCTCCTCGCACTCGATCCACACGGCTTCGCTGTGGGCGCGCATGACGGGCACGCGCACACAGGTGGCGCTCACGCGGATGTCGCTGTGCATGATTTTGCAGGTCTCCTTGACCATCTTCATCTCCTCGCGGGTATAGTCGTTGTCCTGGAAGATGTCGATGTGGGGGATGACGTTATAGGCCAGTTCATGCTGGAAATGGCGCACGGTGAGTTCTTCCTTGCCGACGGCGATTTCGCTGGTCTGCAGGGCCAGTTCATACATGGCCTCCATGCCGGCGCCGCTGGCAGCCTGATAGGTGGCCACCTGTACGTTCTTGATGTGTGAAAGGTTGTCCAGCGGTTTCAAGGCAACAACCATGATGATGGTCGAGCAGTTGGGGTTGGCGATGATGTTGCGGGGGGTGTTCAGGGCATCCTCACCGTTGACCTCGGGCACAACCAGGGGCACATCGTCGTCCATGCGGAAGGCACTGCTGTTGTCGATCATGATGCAGCCGTGCTTAGTGATGGTGGGGGCAAACTCGCGGGCCGGTCCGGCACCCATAGCCACAAAGGCAATGTCGATGTCCTTGAAGTCATCGTTGTGCTGCAACAGCTTAACCACATGGTCCTTACCACGGAAGGTGAAAATGCGTCCGGCACTGCGTTCCGAGCCAAACAGCACGAGTTCAGTCACTGGAAAATTCTGTTCATCGAGGACACGCATGAATTCCTGTCCCACTGCGCCGCTGGCGCCAACAATAGCAACCTTCATTTTTCTAGTTGTTAGTTATTAGTTGTTAGTTTTTTAGTCCCTGGTTTCTAGTCCTTAGTCACTAGTCCCTGGTTTCTAGTTGTTAGTTATGGTTATCGGACCTGGTTGTGCAAATCCCGTGCCAACATCTGTTGCCGGGGGGCTAGGGCTTGATATGGGTGCCCTTGTCGGCATTGCCCAGTTGGTCGGGGCAGGTGATGATGACCTCTTTGACACCGTTGTCGATGGCCAGGTAGGCATTGTCGATTTTGTTGGTGAACCAGTCCTTGATAATGTCCATCTCGCGCAGGGCTTTGTATCGTGTGCGCCGCAGTTCGGCCACCACGCTGTCGCGGTCATCGGTATTGAGCAGCACGCCTTTTTTCTCAAAGCAGTAAATAAGGGTGATTTCGTATCTCAGTGCCAGGGCACGGGCAATCTCGGCGGCGAGGGCATCGGTCTCGTTAAAGAGCAGGTTGCCGCGTCCGTCATGGGTGATGGGTGCGAGCACCGGCACGATGCCAGCGTCCAGCAGCTGGGCAATGCCAGCGGTGTTGACGTGACGCACCTGCCCCGTGTCGCCCAGTTTGCCATCGGGCAGCTTGGCGCTGGTCACAAGGTTCATGTCGGCACCGGTAACACCCAGTGCGTTCACCTTGTTGCCCTGCAGCAGCGAGACAAACAACCGGCTCACCAGTCCGCCATAGACCATGGTAAGCAGTTTGAGCGTGCCAGCATCGACAACGGGACGGTCATCGATAAGTTTAGTCTTGATGCCCAGTTTGTTACCTATCTCTTGCGCCATCATGTTGCCGCTGAAGATGAGCATCTTCTTACCCTTGATACCCGCAAATGCTTTGACGAAGGTGCGCAGTTCGTCGGCTTTCTCGACGATTTTGCCGCTGACCTTTACGATGGTGAATGTCTCTTTCATAGTTTCTAGTTTATAGTTTCTAGTCCCTAGTTGTTAGTCCTTAGTTGTTGATTATTAGCTATTTATTGCTGCTTGAGGGTTAACCCTCGGCAAATTCCATGAGGTAGGCCTTGATGAAGTCATCCAGGTCGCCGTCCATCACGCCACCCACGTCGCTGGTCTGGTGGTTGGTGCGGTGGTCCTTGACACGGCGGTCGTCAAAGACGTAGCTGCGTATTTGGCTGCCCCATTCGATTTTCTTCTTGCTGTCCTCCACCTTGCGCTGCTCCTCGCGGCGGTGCTCCAGTTCCTTGTTGTAGAGGATGGAGCGCAGGTTGCGCAGGGCATTCTCGCGGTTCTTGGGCTGGTCGCGTGTCTCGGTATTCTCAACCAGGATTTCCTCTTCCTCACCGGTATAGGGGTCCTTGTATTGGTAGCGCACGCGCACACCCGATTCCACCTTGTTCACGTTCTGGCCACCGGCACCACCACTGCGGAAGGTGTCCCACGAGATGCGGGCGGGGTCGAGGGTGATTTCGATGGTGTCATCGACCAGCGGGGTAACGAATACCGAGGCAAACGAGGTCATGCGCTTGCCCTGGGCATTGTAGGGCGAAACGCGCACGAGGCGGTGCACGCCGTTCTCGCTCTTGAGGTAGCCGTAGGCAAAGTCGCCCTCGATGCTGATGGTGACGCTCTTGATGCCCGCCTCGTCACCGTCGATGATGTGTTCGATGGCGGTCTTGTAGCCGTGACGCTCACTCCAGCGCAGGTACATGCGCATGAGCATCGAAGCCCAGTCCTGGCTCTCGGTGCCGCCGGCTCCCGAGTTGATCTTGAGGATGGCGTCCATCTTGTCCTCGTCGTGCCGCAGCATGTTGCGCAATTCGAGTTTCTCGAGCATGGCCAGGGCCTTGGTGTATAGCTCATCGACGTCTTTTTCCTCGATGAGGCCTTCCTTGACGAAGTCAAATCCCGTTGCCACCTCGTCCACTGCGAGTTCAACTTCCTCGCAGCCGTTAATCCAGTTGCGCAGCGATTTGATTTTCTTCATTTGTGCCTCAGCGGCCTTCTGGTCCTGCCAGAAGTCGGGTACATGGGTACGCAGTTCTTCCTCTTCGACTTCGATTTTCTTGCCATCGATGTCGAGATAGCGTTTGAGGTCCTCTTTGCGTTGTTGCAGATCCTTGAGTTGTTCTTGTGTAATCATTATTGGTCTTTTGTTTCTTTTTTCTTGCGGAAGTCGGCGGCATACATGGCGTCGATCAGCGGTCTGTAGCGCTTGTTAATGACGGCGCGTTTGATTTTCAGCGTGTTTGTCAGCTCGCCGTTCTCCATGGTGAAGGCTTTGGGCAGGAGCACGAACCGCTTGATCTGCTCGTAGGCGGCAAGACCTTTCTGGTAATCGTTGATGCGCTGCTCGATCATCTTGTGGATTTCGGGGTCGTTGACGAGTTCCTCGATGGAGATGTACGGGAGGTGCTTCTTGTCGGCATAGGCTTTCAGTTCGTCGAAGTCGGGCACGATGAGCGCCGACACATATTTGCGCCCGTCACCAATGATGGCCACCTGCTCGATGAACTTGTCCTGTCCCAGCATGGTCTCGAGCACCTGCGGGGCGATGTACTTGCCGTTGCTGGTCTTGTACAGGTCCTTGAGGCGCTCAGTGAGGATGATTTCGCCCGTCGGAGCGAGTTCTCCGCAGTCGCCGGTGTGGAACCAGCCGTCGGCGTCGATGGCCTTGGCGGTTTCGTCGGGTTTGTTGTAATATCCCTTCATCACGGTGGGACCCTTGACAAGGATTTCGTTCTGGTCGCCGATTTTCACCTGAATGCTTGAGATGGGCATGCCCACGGTGCCGATGGTCCAGCCAGGCTCGGTAAAGAAGCTCACCGAGGCGTTGGTCTCGCTCAGGCCGTAACCGATGCAGATGTTGATACCCACGGCGTGCAGGAACTCGGTGATGTTGTCGCTGAGCATGGCTCCGGCGGTGGGGAACATCTTGCCGTCGGTCACGCCGATGGCACCGCGCAATTTCTGGAATACCTTTTTCTCAAAGTACTGGTATTGGCGCTCGATGAGGGCTGGAGCCTTCTTGCCAAAGCGGGCATACTTGAGGTTGCGCGTCTTGCCCACGCGGATGGCCTGCTTGACCATCATGCGCACGACAGGCTTGGCGCCCTGCAGGTTGTCGTTGATGGCGGTATAGACCTTCTCCCAGAATCGGGGCACGCTGCACATGTAGTTGGGCTGCACCTCCTTGACGGCACGCTGTATCTCCCTGGGGTCATAGTTGATGGCCACGCGGATGCCGGTGCACAGACATACCATGGTCCATCCCAGCTCAAAGACGTGGCTAAAGGGCAGGAAGCTCAGCGAAACGTCGGTCTTGTCGTTGATGAAGGCGTCAAATCGCTCGATATGGGCCTCCATGGCGGCATTCATGTTGCTGTGCATGAGCATGACTCCCTTGGGCACGCCTGTGGTGCCTGAGGTGTAGATGAGGTATATGATGTCGTCTTCCTGACCTTGCTGTTTGCGTTGCTCAATGCCGTCGAGCACGTCCTTGCCCAGTTTGTCGCCCGTGGCGAGGAATTCTTGCCACGTCAATGTTGACTTGTCGTCCTTGTCGCGCTTGACGCTGGGGTGCAGGGTGACGATGAACTTGAGGGTGGGGCAGCCGTCAATGACCTGCCGCGCGATGTCATACTGGCCCTGGTCGCCCGCAAACAGGATGGTGGCGCCCGAATCGTTGACGATGTAGGCTACCTCGTCACGGCTGCTCGTGGCATAGATGGGAACGGGGATGGCGCGGTTGTAGAAAGCGCCGAAGTGGGTGATCAAAATTTCGGGGCAGTTCTGCGTGAAAATGCACACACGTCCCTGCGGCTCCACGCCGCCCATATAGAGGGCACCCGCGGCGCGGTCAATCAGTTGGCTGAAGCCTTGCCAGGTGATCGAGGACCATACTTGGGTTTCATAGTCGCGGAACCGCAACGCCTCTCGTTCACCGTATTTGGCGCACTGTTGTGGAATCAATTCTACAAATCTGTTCATATAGCCATGTCGCTTTATATTCAGGCCACTGATGGCCCGAAAGTGTTACCAATCTGCAAAGATACAAAAAACTCTTCATTTTCTAGCCATCACACCACAGTTTTTTTCAGATTCACGACTGCAACTGCGTTTCATGGCCTCGCATCATGACATTATGTTTGTAAAAAAGAAAATTACGCTAATTGCACTTTTTGTAATGAGATTTGTGCAATTAGCGTAATTGGCGCTGAAAAAGCCGTGTTTTACAGCAGCGCGTCGAGCAGGGCCGTCACGTCGGCGATGTCGATATGGTTCAAATTCTCAATATCGCCGAACGCGTTTGCACCAATGGCGGTGACCGTGCCAGGGATAACGGTGTTTTGGCAGCCGGCAATCAAAGTGTTGGTGGCCGTTTCGATAATCGCATTGCAGCCGTTGGGGGAATCATACACAGGGTTGGGCCGTGATGGCCACTGGCAGCAAGATAGCCAGCAGCAACAATGTTGATTGGATGATTTTTTTCATTTACTGTGTTTGTTATAGTAGGGTTAGTGATTTGTAGGTTGGTGTATGGTATTGAGCATCAATTGTTTGAACTTCATAATCTCATCAATTACATCGCATTCACGCCCACATAGGTAACAACTCTTCACCATATGTGCAACTATATGCTTGCTGCGCTCGCCGTTTAAGGTTAAATGTTTAATGATGTATTCGCTTCCTGTGTCCTCATGCCAAACCGTTAAGTGGCTTTTTGCGGGTCCTTGCAAACCATCGCATGAAAACTTAGCGACTTTGCCCTTAGTGTGCTCCACGTACGTAATCTCCGTTTCTCCCGCAACCGATACGGGCTGGAAATTGCCGTGTGGGGCATGAAATGGGTTTAGATTTATTGGAATGACCGAAAATGGTATTTTTTTGGTTTTTAGTTGGTTATCGGTTTGAAAAGTTTAGATTTTTTGTTTGACGGGTCGTGGCGTGTGATAATTATGTGTACTTTTGTGAAAAATCAATAACCAAACCAACGATGACCAAGATGAGACGTTTTTTCTATGTGACCATCATGATGATGGTAGCACTGTGCTCGACGGCTGCAGTATATGAGCCGACGTTGACGAGCGACGACGAAGTGTGTGTGTTCTTTGAGGCCAACAACTCGGTGACCGACGCGCCCTGCATCTGGGTGTGGGCTGGCAACACCGACGGCCGCAACTATGTGGGCACAGAGTGGCCTGGTGCCGCTATGACCTATATGGGCGATACCCAAAGCGGTAACAAAATCTATAAATGGACCTACACGGGCACCCTGGCAATGCCCACGGGCCTGATTTTCACCTGGAACAACCAGGGCGGCCGCGTTGACGGCACATTCACTAACCATGGCTACTATGTGATGGGCCAGCTCACCAGGATTATCGGGGCGGGCGAGAGTACCTTTGTGCCTAACCAGCATGTCATCTATGAACTTGACTTGTACAACTTTACAAGTCAAGGCACCCTGGCTGCCGCCCAGCAGCGCCTGGACTACCTGAAGGACCTGGGCATCGACATCATCTGGCTCATGCCCATCCACCCGCGTGGCGTGCAGGGCCGCATCGGCTCGCTGGGCAGCCCCTATGCCCCGCGCGAC
>CACYAW010000033.1 GCA_902772455.1 uncultured Bacteroidales bacterium | reverse complement strand
TGCTCGATGAGATTCAGGTTTCTTCATCCTACGTGAGCATTGACGTGGCCGGCGGTTCCAACACGATTACCTTGAATGCCAAGGAAGCTTGGACGTTTGACGCCGAGGAACTTCCCGCATGGCTGACCGTTAGCCCGATGAATGGTGGCGCTGGTGAGACCAAGGTGACCTTTACCGCTCCCGCTACTATGGATGGCCGCCAGACTGTGCTGCACGTGAAGTGCGCCGACAAGAGCCAGACCATCAACGTGATCCAGGGTCTCGCTGTAGTTAGTGAGGCAACTTGTGCCGAGGTTAATGCTGGCCCCGAGAGCAAGACCTACCGCGTGACCGGTACCGTGAAGAATATCGTCAACACCACCTATGGCAACTGGTATCTCGCCGACGAGACCGGTGAAGTGTACATCTATGGTACGCTGGATGCCAAGGGTAACACCAAGAACTTCCTCAGCCTCGGTCTCGAGGTGGGTGACATCGTAACTGTCGAGGGTCCCAAGACCGTTTATAACGGTACTGTAGAACTCGTTGACGTGACTGTAATCAACATCCAGAAGTCGCTCGTTAAGGTCGAGGGTTATGATCCCGAGGACGCTACCATCCCCGTCGAGGGCGGTAATGTTGCCGTGAACCTGACCTGCAAGACCAACAACGGTATTTCGGTTGAGATTCCCGACGAGGCCAAGAACTGGCTGGGCATCGTTTCGATTGCCGGTGGCGCAGAGCCCGTGGTAACCTTCCATGCCAATGCCAACGCCGGTGGTGACCGCAGTGCAACTGTTGTCTTCAAGACCACCGATGACAAGGGCAAGGAGTACACAGCTCAGGCTCTTATCTACCAGAAGGGTGCGATTGTTGCTGCTAGCGTTGCCGAGTTCCTGGAGGCTCCCGTGGGCGACACCCAGTACCGCATCACTGGCGTGATCACTAGCGTAGCCAATGCTACCTATGGTAATGTATATGTGCGTGACTGGTCCGGTGAGACCTATGTTTACGGCATCGGTGCCAAGGGCGACTTCGAGGCTGCTGGCCTGAAGGCTGGTGATGTCGTTACCCTCGTGGGCAAGCGCGGCGAATACAAGGGTACTCCTCAAATGACTGGTGCCGTTCTCGATGAATTCAAGGTTGTGACTCCCATCACCATCGACGAGTTCCTGGACAAGGAAGATGATCCCAACACCTACTACATGCTGACCGGTGAGATTGTTGAGATTGCCAATCCTATCTATGGCAACCTGTATCTCGAGGACGAGACCAACCAGGTCTTTGTCTATGGCTGCTACCCCGGTTGGGGCGCTACCGGCGACAACCGCAAGAATTGGCTTGAGACCGCAGGCATCACTGTTGGTGACAAACTGAGCGTTATTGGTGTCAAGAGCACCCATAGCGGCACCGCACAGCTGGCCAACGGTATCTACTTCTCACACGAGAAGGCCCAGTAACTGAAAGAGACTATTTTTTCTGAGTCCAGTTACTAAGCAAAATTACATTCAATCATGAATTTAACCAGGAGGGGTGCCCCGTCAAGGTGGCACCCCTCCCTTGTAATATTGGCTGGTAATGATGGCTCCCACCGCGTAGCGGTGGAGTCATTGTTAACCCATTGTGGGACTTGCCGCAACGCGGCGAGGCCCACTGTGGGTTGAAGGGAATGTCAGGTGCGCACCTTGAAAAGGTGCGGTGGTCATTCTTCGGTGGATTATGTTGCATGATTCACAATTATTCTTTACCTTTGTGGGTAACAAGAATAGATTGATCATGAGTAAAGTCGTATCGCTGCACCACGTCGTCATCAATACGAAAAACAGATGCATGACCATCGATGTAGATCATGCCGAGGACATGTATCGTTTTATCACGAGCATTGTGAAGCGCAACAATTGTTTTCTTTGTCGTATTGGTGGTATAGAGAACCATATTCATATCCTTGTTGACTTAGCGCCAACGGTATCGTTGTCCCACTTGGTGTGGGATATAAAGCGTTCAAGCAGTGATTGGGCCAAGAAGAGTGGATTATTTCCTGATTTTGTGGGATGGGGCAAGGAATATGGCGCATTCTCGGTATCCAGTTCACATAGGGATGCAGTGATTCAATATATCATCTCACAGCCCGTGCACCACAACCGGGTGACCTTTGAAGACGAATATCGGCGATTAGCTGAGCGAAACGGTGCTGATTGGGATGAACGAATGCTCACATGACGGGAGCCACTACCGCACATCTGTCGAAGTGCGTTCCTTGCGGCATGATACATACCCACAGTGGAATCCACCGCATTGCGGTGTCCTCCACAATGGGTTAACGATATTATCAGGTCTTCGACCTGTCTTGTAATTACAATAGGATACGATAAAGAAATAAAGATATGAAAATGAGAAAATTGTTTTATCTGTTGTTATTGATGGCTGTCTTGCCGTGGCATGCGATGGCTGCTGGACGAGATACCTATACGGTGATTATTTCGCTTGACGGCCTGCGTTGGGATTACCTTGACACTTATGATGTGCCGTTCATGCAACAGCTGGCACGAGAGGGCGTCAAGGCGGTGATGCAGCCGTCATTCCCCAGCAAGACGTTCCCCAACCATTACACGCTGGCGACAGGCCTCACGCCTGATCACCACGGCATAATCTCCAACACCTTTTGGGACCGTGAGCGCGGTGTGGAATTCTCGTTGGGCAACAAGGAAACCCGCAGCAAGGGATATTATTATGGTGGAGACCCCGTGTGGCTCACCGCCAAGCATCAGGGCGTGAAGACGGCGACCGTCTTTTGGGTAGGCAGTGATGTGGCCATCCAAGGCGAACATCCCACCTATTGGCTTGACTATCAAACCCAGCAGCTTGATTATCCTGGCCGTGTTGGTGAGATCGTCAGACTGCTCAGCCTGCCCGAGGAAAAGCGCCCCCATCTGGTGATGGCCTATTTTGAGGAGCCCGACCGCAGTGGCCACAACTACGGACCCATGCACCGCATGACGCGCCGCGCCTTGGAGGATATGGACCTGCTGTTGAGTAATCTGTGGGCACGCATCCAGTTGCTGCCCATCGCCAGTCAGGTGAACTTCATCATCACTGGCGACCATGGCATGACCAGTGTGGACCCCAAGCGCTTTGTGGACATCGACGATGTGCTGCCCAAGCACTGGTATGAACGTTTCTGCAACGACTATCCCACGCTTATCTATGCCAGTGCACCTCAATATGTGGATTCAATCTGCGATGCGTTGCAGGGAGTGGATCACATCCGCGCATGGCGCAAGGCCGACATACCTGCCTATCTGGGTTACGGCACCAACAAGAACATGGGAGATGTTGTCGTGCTGCCCGATGTGGGCTGGCTGTTTGCCGACAAACCCTCCAAAAAACAACGTGGTAGCCATGGTTTTGACCACACTGCAGCCGACATGCAGGTGGGCTTCCGTGCCATCGGTCCCGACTTTAAGAGAGGATACGAGAAGCCTGACCGGTTCCGCAACGTGTGCATCTACCCGCTGTTGTGCTATCTGTTGGGCGTGACTCCGTCACCCAATGACGGCAACCTCGACGAAGTCATCGACATGCTGCGATAAAAGTATTCAAGAACGGTAAAGAATCGCTGTGTTTTTTTCGGTTTTCCGGGAAAATGAGTACTTTTGCGACATAAAATAACCAATAGTTGCCTTCCAGAAATGAATTTTAGCATCGCTTTTAATTACTTCAAGAGAATCTGGCGTGAATTGTCCCAACTGTCTAAGCAGACGGGTTACAGCAGGCTGTATCATCTGTGTGACTATCTGTCGGCATTTGTCAGGCATGGCGCCCACATCAGGCAGTACATCATCGGGGAGTTTTGGCGGTTGAGCAACGCTGAGCGCAGTCGTCGGTTGACTTTCTATCGCATGATGAGACTGGAAAAGAAGTATAACAACAGGCAATATACCCATTATCTGAATAGCAAAAAAGATTTTAACGAGTACTTCAGCGAATTCATCCACCGTGGATGGATGTGCGTCAAGGGGGCGACCTATAGCGATTTCAAGGGCTTTTTGGAAAAATATGCGTCGATTATCATCAAGCCATTGAACGACAAGCAAGGAAATGGCATCAGGAAATTCATTTATTCGGGTCAGGACGAGGCCGAGCTGCATCAATTGTTTGATGAGTTGTCGGCTCAAGATGCGCTAATTGAAGAGTGCCTCAGCCAGCATCCCGATATGGTGTTTGGCAATACGTGCCTGAATACCATCAGGGCGATGTCGCTGTGTGGCCCTGACGGAAAAGGCCATGTGATGAAGGCCATTCTCAGGGCTGGCGTGGGTGACACCGTTGTCGATAACTATGCAAGAGGTGGCTCCATCTATGAGGTAGACCTCAAGACTGGAGTTGTCACTTCCTACGGAAAGTCCAAGACAGGTGATGTGCACTTGATTCATCCCAAGACTGATATTGTGATGCTGGGTTACAAGATTCCGATGTGGAACCAGGTAATTGAGATTTGTGAGCGCGCATCCGAGAAATTGCCTCAAGTGGCTTTTGTGGGGTGGGATGTAGCCATTACACAAGATTCTGTCCAGCTCATAGAGGGAAACTGCAGTGCCGATTACGAATTATATGAATATTTGGGAAACACGGGATTTTACGAGAAAATCAAGGCAATATTGAATCCCAAATAGCTGTTAAAGCGGCAACGAGGCTTCATGAAGATGGGCATTCGGTTAGCATTGCATCCGTCTCATAGCAGCGACAAACAGGCAGTTGAAACATTAAGTGGGCCCACTGGCCCACTTAATTCTTTATTGAGAGAAGTCATCATAGAGATTTATGCCTATACATTATAATTGTTCTTACCGTTGCAGCCAAATATAAAGAAATCCTTATCGGTACCGGAGACGTGAATAAGGATGGCACAGTAAGCATCCAAGACGTCACCGCACTCATCGACATGCTGCTGAAACAAGATTAAGCATACTGCCTAACGGTAGCTATTATCTTGATCAAAAATAGTTTAGGTAGGGATACAAAAAAAGGGCCGCTACAACCTCGTTACCCTTGCTTCGGTCAAGACCTGGGGGATTGGGAGGGAGCTGGCCGTGTAGGACTTACCCGGCTGCAAAAGTACTGCTTTTTCCTGAACTGACAACTATTTTTTAAGAAAATATTTTGCCCCAACCGTTAACTGGCTGGGGCAGTGTTATTTGTGATTTAAATGAGTTCAGTCGCGCTTGTGATACACACGGGATAGTATTTCGGGTGTCCTGTCACCAAATAGCGGTCCGTTGCTCAACAGGTGTGTAGAGAGGCCGCCATAGGTGAGATTGAGCTCAATCAGAATAGGTTCGCCGTCAGTTCCGATGGCAAAATCCCATGATATGAGGCGGGTCGCCGTGGCCATACGGCTGGCAACTTCCTTGATGATTTCGCGGCACCGTTCGTAACCTACTACCTTGAATCCCTTGAAGACCAGGCCTTGAGGGTGCTGAGTACAGATGCGGCCGTCGGTGTAGTGACCTTTTTCCCTTAATGTGCCGTCCTCGTTGATACCGCAGAAGACGCCTCCGCTGCTGCCATTGTCCACGTGCGCCCCTCCAGCACCCATTCGCAATAATGATGACAAAATGGTAGTCTCGCCGTCGAGGAAGAGTGACATCATTCGGATCGTGTTGACGCTGCTGGGATGGATGCTACTCAGTGTCTCGTGTTGCTTGACAGCCTCTTGAATGATGATATCGTCCATCTTGTTGAGCCATTGGACGAATTTGTCAATGGGTGTGGTCGTGAGATCAAAGAATTTGACACCATGGCCACCACTTGCGATCAAAGTCTCTTTGACAAACACTTGGCCAGCCTGTCGGCTTCGTTCCAGCGCCTGCTCCATCGAGATCACGTGGTAGTGCTCGTCAAAGTACTCGCCGTTCATTTTCCTGAAGATGGTTAACGGCCTTTTGACATCAGGGAAGTAGATGTCATAGAGGTTCTTGTCATCAAGGGTCTCGCAGCGGCGCGGATTGGTGAAGAACGTATCAATCTCGGAATAATAGATGGTATCGGGAATATAGTATTTCAGCAACTCCTTGTTATCGCACACAGTATTGTAGAATGCAAACCACTCCATCTCTTTTCTGACATTGCGGTATTGATCCCAAAAAGCAAGGATGTCCCGCTTCTGTTCGGCCGTTAACGGAGTCGATTGTTTTCTGAAAATTTTCAGCTCCCGGGTTGCATTCCTGCGCCTCATCAATTTGATATAATCATGAGTGTAGAGGCGTAGGAGCCGGTCACGAAACCTGATACGTATGGCATCTATTCGTCTTCTCATATTTCCGGTTATTTGGTCTATTATTCGTCAATTCTTGTTTGCAAAGGTAATACAATTCTGAGAACAGCAATAAATCAACTGTTTTTTTAGTGACTTGGCGCATGGTGGTCCAGGCGGTTCTCATACAGGTAGTGCCTTGTCTCACGGGCGATGACGCCGCTCAATAGCAACAGGGCGACGAGGTTGGGTATTGCCATGAGGGCATTCATGCAGTCGGCGGCATTCCACACGACATCAAGGCTGATGATGCTGCCCACAAACACCATGGCGACAAACACGATGCGGTACCCCAGCATCCAGCGTTTTCCCTTGAGGTACTCGACAGCGCGTTCGCCGTAGTAGCACCAGCCCAGAATGGTGGTGAAAGCAAACGTCAGCAGACCGAAGGACAACAGCGGTGTGCCCACGTAGGGAATCTTGGAGAAGGCCGCCTTGGTGAGTGCGGCGCCATCGGTGACGCTGATGTCGGGGTGAGCGAGGATTGAGCTGACAATGACTAATCCCGTGAAAGCACAAATAACAACCGTGTCCCAGAATGTGCCCGTCGAGGAAACGAGGGCTTGGCGGACGGGGTTGCGTGTTTGTGCGGCCGCCGCCACGATGGGTGCGGAACCAAGTCCCGACTCGTTACTGAACAGACCGCGCGCGATACCCATGCGGGCGGCTATGATGACTGTTGTGCCCACAAAGCCTCCGCCAGCGGCTTGAGGTGTGAAGGCTGACTCACAAATCAGTTTGATGGCAGGCCATACATACTGTCCGTTTGTGATGAGGATATAGATGCAGCCCAACACATAAAAAAAGGCCATGAAAGGCACCAGTGCACTGCACACACGGGCAATGCTCTTGATGCCGCCAAGCAGCACAAGGGCCGTCAAAATGCAGACAGCGCCTCCCGTAAGCCATGTGGGAATGCTGTAGGACTCGTAGGCAATGGTCGAAATCGCATTCGCCTGCACCGTGTTGCCGATACCAAACGATGCCAGTGCGGTGAACAGGGCAAACAGAATGGCCAGCCATTTCCAGCCCAGACCGCGCTCCAGGGCATACATGGGACCGCCCAACATGCGTCCGTCATCGGCTTTGACGCGATATTTGATGGCCAGCAGGCCCTCGCTGTACTTGGTGGCGATACCGAAAACGCCCGAGAGCCAGCACCAAAGCACGGCGCCGGGACCGCCCAGGGCAACAGCTGTTGCCACACCCACAATGTTTCCTGTTCCGATTGTTGCTGCAAGCGCTGTGGCCAGTGCGCCAAACTGTGAGACATCGCCCGTGGAATCCTTGTCCTTGCTGAAAGATAAGCGAATGGCTGTCAATATCTTGCGTTGAGGAATGCCCAAGCGGATTGTCAGATAAACGTGTGTACCCAGCAGCAATATGATCATGGGCCACCCCCATAGGTAGCCGCTCAGTGTCGCAAAAAAGTCGTTTAAGGTATCCATCAAAATTCGAATGTTCTAAGGTTGAAAGTGCAAATATACGAATTTAGTTTTATGCCACCGCCTTTCATTTCAAGTTTTTCAGTTCCCCACAGCTATTTTCATGCTGCAATTTACGCAAGTCATGGCTAACAGACGGCAAGCCACCGTCTATTAGCCATGCTCTATGAATTGTTGCCTTAAAGCTTACATTTCGACGATATTGCCGAAGAAGTCACTCCATTGTGAGTCTTTGTAAGCAGCCAACGCACCTGCAGGCACATGAAGCGTGCGTCCAGCGTAATTCTCGTCATCAAGAGCAAAGACGTTGAAGCCGATCTCTATTTGCGACGGGTCGGTGATGTGGCAATACACATCGGTCAGATTAGGGCAGTTCTGGAAGGCCCACATTTTAATGGTAGTGACTCCGGCAGGGATGTCAATGCGTGCGATACCGCAGCCTTCAAAAGCCGCCGTGCCGATCTCAGTAAGTCCTGCGGGGAGTTCTATCGCCGTCAATCCTGTGCAATTCTCAAACGAGTGGTCGCGGATTTCTTTAACCGATTCAGGGATGGTGACACCGGTCAGTTCCGTACAGTTGCTGAAGGCATATGCGTTGATTTTGGTGACGGGATAGGTGGTGTCGTCGTGGGTGACTGTTGCAGGTATCGTCACGTTTCCGCTGTAATGGGCTCCGTCCTCACCCTGGTCACAGACCATGGCAAAATCGTCCCACAAGTCTGTCATGTAGTACACACCGCCAACTTCAAAATCATAGGCTGCAGCCGCCATGGGCAAGCATAATGCCAATAGCAATAAGGATACTTTGATTAGATGCTTCATTGTCAATTCAGTTTTTGCTGGATTGTTATTATTGTGACTACAAAACTAATGTTTCTTATCAAATTGAGCAAATGTTCAGAAAAAAACGTTACATTTGCATCATTGTTTATCGTTCAGAATGACTTATATAAAAAGTTGCAATATTTATTATTCAAACATAAACTTTTAAGCGTATGAAGAAATTAGCATTACTTATCATGTGTGTGGCCGTCGCTGTCAGTGCGTCGGCAGGAGTGAAGTCCCAGGGCAATGCCTATCGCCCGATGGAAAAGATGTCTCACAAAACCGCTCTGAATGCGCCGTCAAAGGTGGATATCATCACCGAGCAGCCTGAGGGCACTGTTGTGAACTACCAGCGTGGTGGAGAGTATCTGCTCTCCAGCTTCTACGGCTACGATACCGACTATCAGTCGGGTCGTGTAAAGATTGTCTATGCCGATGATGGCAAGACCGTGTATATCCAAGACATCCTGTGCTATGGCGAAGGCTCTGGCGTGTGGGTATATGGCGAACTGAGTGATGACGGTTTGACCATCTCTGTGCCTCTGGGGCAGTACATTGCCTATAATGAGGAATACAATTATGGCGTGATCCTGGCATGGGGTTCAACCGACGTCATCGACTTGGGCGATGACTTTTATTGGCTCGATTTCATTGTAGATGACCGTGTCGAGGATGTATGTTATGCCATCGATCCCGAGACTGGAACCATCACGATGGAAGATAGCGAGGGTAGCTTGGACAATCCTTATCCCTACAACTGTGTGGCTACAGGTCTCGCCGGTTTGTGGAGCGATGACGGCTCGGTAGCTACCATTGAATGGGGCTCCACATGGACTGCACTTGGCGAAGCTGTTCCTGCTGTTCCCGCCAATCCTGAGGTGATTGAATTCTTTGATAGCGGAAGCGAGGAGGGTTACACACGCTTTGACTTCAACATCAACCTGGTTGACGTTGACGGCAACCCGCTGAACCCCGATAACTTGACCTACAGCATCTTCACCGATGATGACGAGCTGTTCACCTTCGACTACGACACTTATGGCTTGAACAACGGCTTTGAAACCGACATGACCGAGATTCCTTACGGATACAGTGGCTATGACTTCTATTTGCGCCGTGTTTACTTCTACCGCACCAATACGGGTGACAATCCCATGTTCACCTGGCGCATCGGTATCCAGCTGAACTACACAGTTGACGACGTGACCAACAAGTCTGACATCGTTTATCTGGAGGTTTATGATCAGCCCAGTGCGGTTAACGAGCTCAATGACGGCAAGACTGTTGCCGGCGTGCGTTACTATAACCTGTCTGGCCAGCAGATGGCACAGCCCAGCGGCTTAACCATCCAGGAGACCACCTACAACGACGGCACCACGACTGCCACCAAGGTCATCAAGTAACAACCCTGCCACAACGGGCACCATGTAGCGGTGCCGACGTTGTAAACTTATTGTGGAGCGCCTGGCCATGCCGAGCGCTCCACTTTTTTGGTTTATTGATGGATCTTGGGGCTCGCTGCCCCGCTTTACGGTGTTCAGAACAAGAGTTTGATGTTCTCGGTCATCATCTTGACAGACATCGCCAGCAGGATGATTCCAAAGAACTTGCGGGAAAACATCATGCCGCCATCGCCCAACAGTTTCTGGATCTTATCGGTGCTCTTGATAACGGCGAAAACCCAGATCATGTTGATGGCCAGGCCGATAAAGATATTGATGTCATCATACATCGCCTTGAGTGAGATGAGCGTTGTCAGTACTCCGGCACCAGCGATGAGCGGGAACACCATCGGCACGATTGTCGCTCCCTTGTTGGGTGTGTTGTTCTTGAAAATTTCCACATCTAGAATCATCTCCAGGGCCATGAGGAACATCAGGAAACCACCAGCAGTGGCAAACGAGTTGATGTTGCAGTTAAATATATTCAATAGCCAAAAACCGCCATAGTAAAAGCCTACCATCAGCAGGGTCGAGTAGAGGGTCGCTTTGGTGGCATCCACGTGTCGCCCTTTTTCCCTCAACTGCAGGATAATGGGTATTGAGCCGACGATGTCGATGATACTGAGTAACACTAGCGTTGCGCTGAGAATTTGAGTGAAATTGATGGTTCCCATATTTGTGATGATGTCATTTTTTGCTATAATGCTGCAAAGATAGTCATATTTTTTCACTTCCTCATTGACCACGGGGCCTATTCGGTGTCAGGCACACAGTAAGCGCCTTGACGGCCAAGGTCATGGATACTGACCGAGAGGGAATCGCACTCGTGCAACAGCGGGGTGAGCGTGGTGCTGTGCATGGCTCCCGATAGGATAAGCCGGTCAAAATGGTAAAGTTCCTGCAGTTTAGAGACATTGCCGTGGAAACGCTTGGTCACAATGATGTCATCGACAGTCAGCACGCTGGTGGCGGTTGTGTGTTTCCACTTGCCGCTGCCGACAGCCACCATGCGGCGTCCCATCAGGTGGGCGTAGGGTGGCTTGAACAGGGCTCCGTCAAGGTGCAGCACATCGCTGTCGGTGGCGATGAACCGCAATCGGTCAATATTGTGGCGGCTGAGAAATCCCGCGTAATAGCGGGCAAAAGAGGACGAGTCGGTATCCTCGTCATCAGGCGTCCACACGTAGCCGATCCCGTGGTCATAATACAGCACCGGGGTAGAGGTGAATGCATTGAACACGACAAGGCCTTGTTTAGGCGTGTGGGCGTCGATCCATAGCGAGTGGCCCAACAACAAGGCCGCTACGCAGCCTGCCGCAAGCAGGTAACGATAATTGTGGCGGTATAACCACAGCACCACGAGTGCCATTATTGCGAAATAGGCTACCACACCCACCGTGCTCACATACACGCCGCTCACATGAGACAACGGAACGGAGCAGACCGTGCTGGCACCCCCTTGAATATAGCGGTAGATAGCGTCAAGCAGCCAGTTCATACCCAGCCATTGCAGTCCTGCCGCTGTGACCATCAGGAACAGCGCTCCCAGTACCATAAAGACGGGCAAAACGGGAAGGATGAGCAGATTGGTCAGCACCGACATCAACGATATGGTGTGGAAATAATGGGCGCTCAAGGCAATAGTGGCCAGCAGGGCAATGAGAGAAGTCAATACAATGGAAGTGAGATAGTTCACCCATCCATGGCGGCTCTTTAACCATTCGGGGATGCGGGCGAACATCAACACGGCAGCCACCGTGATGAAACTCAGCTGGAATCCCACGCTGTAAAGGGCTGATGGTGTGAATAGCAGGATCAGCAATGCCGAGAGTGCCAGCGCATTGAGTGAAACCGACCTGCGGTTGAAAATGAGCGAGGCAAATACCATCCCTACCATGATTGTCGCTCGCACCACGCTGGGAGACAGACCGGTAAACAGGGCAAATGCGGCCATGGCAAGCCCTGTGATGATTAGACGTACACGTTTCAACCTCATGTAGTCGAGCGGGAAGAGCAACCACCAGATCATCAATGTGATGAAACCGACGTGCAGGCCGCTCAAGGCCAGCACATGCGCCACTCCGGCAGCAGCGAATTCTTCGCGGGTGCCTTTGTCGATAACGTCGCTGTTACCCAGCAGCAGAGCCACGACAAAACGTTGGGCGCCAACGGTGAGTCGTGAATTAAACACTTTGAGTTCCAGATGGCGCCTGATGTCGGCAAGACGCGTCTTCAGGGTGGGGGAATGCCCGATTTTTAGGATTTGGCTCAACGTCAGATGCTGTTGATAGCGGACGCCTTGGTCGCGAAGCAAATAGCCGGCATAGTCCATCTCGCCAGGATTTCCCATCGAGCCTATCTCGTCAAGTGCCGCAGGCCAACTGATGAGGTCTCCGGCCTGCATGGTGTAGTCGCAACCGCGTGTCGATACCAGCACACGGCATGGTGGCAGGTCATTGTCCAGCACGTCCACGGTCAGACGCATCGAGAAATCAGTATAGTCCACACCGGTGACGCGCCCCGTTAGATTTCGGCCTGAGCGTTGCCCGTCGCTCAAGTGAGGCGGGCAATGGATAACGGCTGCTAGCCAGCCCAGCGCGAGTGCTGCCAGTGCCAGCGGAACGATGAAATAAGGTCGCCATCGCAGCCGTCCTTGCGGACTGTGCGACAGGTGAGTCAATAACAAGTAAAAGGTGATGGCAGTGATGAGGAGTAGGGCAGGCACCAGCCAGGTGTGCCAGACCTGATGAGCCATGATGCCGAGTGCAAAGGGCGCAAGAACACGCAAAACCGGAATCCTGTTCAATACCGTCTGCGCGTCCATCATTCTAACGCTTAAAGCCTAAAACCTAAAGCCTAAAACCTAAAGCCTAAAGCCTAAAGCCTAAAGCCTAAAACCATCATCCCCCATTGTCCAAATCATGTAGGAGTCAAACGCCTGCAACAGCAGCATTTCAATACCGTTTTTGGTGGCGGCGCCATATTGGGCGGACTTTTTCATGAAAGCTGTCTCCTCGGGATTATAGATAAGGTCATAGCACAGATGCTCCTTGGTCAAGAAACGGTAGGGGAAGTCGGGGTACAGGTGGTCGTCAGGATATTTGCCCAGGGGGGTGGCATTGATGATGAGCTTGTGTTCGGCGACCATCGCACGAGTGATTTCTTCATACACCAGCGTGTGCTCCGACTTGCGGCGCGACACCAGTTGCACCTCGATGCCGTTGCGACGCAGGGCCGCACTCACCGCCTTGGCGGCACCGCCGGTGCCCAGCACCATGGCGTGTGTCAACTGTGGCGTCAGGATTCCCGACAAAGTCTTCTCAAAACCCACTACATCGCTGTTATAGCCACGCAATTCAATAAAGTCGCCATTTTTTTGCCCCCTGATGAAGCGTATCACATTCACGGCTCCGATCTCGCGGGCATCGTCATCGAGGGAATCCAGATAGGGGATGACAGCTTCCTTATAGGGTGCGGTCACGTTGAGCCCGTTCAGGTTGGGATACTCTGCGATGATTTCCATGAGTTGGCCGATGTCCTCGATCTCAAAGTTGATATATTGGGCATCGATATCCTCGGCAATGAACTTCTGGTTAAAGAAGTCACGCGAGAAGGAATGGACCAGCGGATAGCCGATCAGACCATAAATATATTTGCAGGCATGTGGAGATTTCATAATTTTGGCTGTTTTGTTATCGCAAAAATAGTCACATTTCTTGTAATTACCACTGATAAAGGTGAATTTTTTGGACAAAAAGCCGTTTTTTTAGTTCTTTTTGCCCTCAATTGCCGTGTGAGAGAATGAAAAAATAGTGTAAAATCATCAAAAAAGCCTCCTCATTAGAGAACAAATTTGTAAATTTGCCGTTTCAAACGATATAATCAATTTGAATAGAAAATGAAGTTTTTCACCAAGAACGTCAAGATAGGCCTCACCGTGCTGGTGGGTCTGGTATTGCTCTACTGGGGCATCAACTATCTGAAAGGTATCAACCTGTTGACTCCAGCCAATTATTTTTACACCGAAGTCGAGAGCACCGATGGACTGCTTGAGGCTGCTCCCATCACGGTCAACGGTTTCCAGGTGGGACAGGTGAGGGAAATCAACTATGATTACGAGAAGAACAAGATAACGGTCATGCTGGCCATGAACAAGGAGATGAAGGTGCCGCAGGGCAGCACCATCAACATGGTCTCAGGTCTCATGGGAGGCGCTTCGCTCGTGCTCAATCTGGGCAAGGGACCGGCCATGGAAAACGGCAGTTACATTCCCACAGCCGAAAAGCCCGGCCTCATGGATCATGTGACCGAGAATGTCATGCCCATGGTGACTGGCATGTTGCCTAAGGTGGATTCCATCATGAATAATGTGAATGGCCTGACAGGCGATCCGGCATTGGCGGCTGCTTTATCTAGACTGGATGGCATCACGCGACAGTTGCAAATCAGCGCCCAGCAGCTCACCGTTCTCATGAATGGCTTGAACCGCAGTGTGCCTGGCGTGATGAACAATGTGAACGGTATCACCAACAACCTCACGGGGGCAACCGGCAACCTGACGGAATTGTCACAGTCGCTCAAGCAGATGCCCCTTGACGAGACGATGAACAAGCTCAACGCCACGCTGGCCAATCTGCAGGCCCTCAGCGAGCAGCTCAACGACAAGAATTCGTCCCTGGGCAAGGTCATAAACGACCGGGAACTCTACGATAACGCCAATCATGCCATCGCCAGCCTCGACTCGTTGCTGACCGATATCAAGGCTCATCCAAAACGCTATATCAATGTGAAAGTCTTCTGATGAAGGATAACATATTCATAGCCAGCAGGACAATGAAAAGCGTGCACAAAAATCACGCTGAACTATAGGCTAAAAATCCCTATTTGGACTTAATCTAAATAGGGATTTTTTGAAAAATTACCGATTTCGGGATTTACAAAATCAAACCCTTGAATTAACAGCCATTTGCGAGTGTCCCAAATTAGATAGGAAAAATCTATAAAATGGCTAAATAGTTGATTTTCAGTATTGTGCTGAAGTTCTTGTGGGCCGAAATGTTACGATTTTTAAACAGGGTTCTAAACCTTTGTTTTTCAATATTGTTATGCTAAAAATGAAATATCCAAATTTTTTGGGCACTTTTTTTTAAGAAAATATTGAACGAATTTTGTACTGCTAAAAAGCACCTAACAAACCAACCATACTAAGCTAAAATAGATAAAATGTATAACGTTGCACAACAGTGGAACCGCTGCCTTGACGTCATTAAGGCAAACCTGCCGGCCGAACAGTTCGATGTTTGGTTCGCACCCATTGTTGCCGTTGACTTTGACCAGGAAAACAACCGTGTGACACTCAGGGTACCCTCACAGTTCTTTGTCGAACAGATTGAGGGACGATATATCACCATCCTTTCGGCAGCCTTGAAGAAGGTCTTTGGCGAAAACGTCAGGCTCACCTATAAATATAATGTGGTGGGCAGCGACGATGCCAGCGCTGTAGAGCAGCATGAGGCAGGCTCGAGCACCAGGCTCAAGCAGGACCTCAAAATCCTCAAGCCGCGCATTGCCAACCCCTTTGCCCAAGACGACCGTCTAGAGGACATCGACCCGCAGCTCAATCCTCGATACACCTTCGAGAACTACTGCAGCAGCATGAGCAATAAGCTCGCTGTGAGCATCGGTCAGGCTATTGCCGAGCACCCCGAAGTAAAGACCTACAATCCTTTGTTCGTCTTTGGCACTACGGGTGTTGGCAAGACCCACCTGTTACAGGCCATCGGCATCAAGCTCAAGGAAGAGAACCCGCGCATGCGAGTGCTCTATGTTTCATCGAGGGTATTTGAGAGCCAGTATACGACAGCTGTTATCCAGAAGAAAGTTAACGACTTCATTAATTTTTACCAGAGTATTGACGTGCTCCTGCTTGACGATATCCAGTTCTTGGCAGGTAAGGAGAAAACCCAGAATACCTTCTTCCACATCTTCAACCACTTGCATCAGCACCAGCGCCAGTTGGTGATGTCCAGCGACTGCCGTCCCAGTGACCTCGATGGCATGGAGCCCAGACTCATCTCGCGATTCAAGTGGGGCATGACTGTGGAACTGGAAAAGCCCGACTTTGAATTGCGCCGCAAGTTCTTGGCCATGAAGGCCGCTCAAGACGGACTCAATATCAGTGGCGAGGTGCTCGACTTCATCGCTTCCAATGTCACCGAGAGCGTGCGCGAGCTCGAGGGCGTGATGGTTTCATTACTGGCCCACGCTACCATGCTCAACCAGGATATCACCATTGACCTGGCCCGCAGCATCATCGGCAACACGGTCAAGGTGGCACCCAAGCAGCAGTTGACCTTCGAGTACATTGTCGAAACGGTGGCCGACCATTACAACCTGCCCACCGACCTGCTCTACGGCAAGTCACGTAAGCGCGAGATCAGCGATGCGCGTCAGTTGGTCATGTACCTGGCCAAGAAAGAGGCGCAGATGTCGTCGACCAGCATTGGTGCCAAGCTTGACCGCACCCATGCTACCGTGCTGCACGCCTGCATACAGATTGAGCAGCGCATGTCGATCGAAAAGGACTTCTCACGCGAGGTAAAGGCCATCACTGCCAGCCTGACTCAATAAGCTACAAGTCAAGAAAATCATCAACGAGGGTGGACCTGCTAACCGCAGGCCCATCCTCTAATGTCATACTCATATATCATGACTTAAAACATACCGCTTGGCACCATAGCGTGATGTCAAAGAGTGCGAATGCTCACCAAACTCTAAACTGCGAGCAACGCGAGCATTAAACAAAGTGTGCGGATGTTCTCTAAGCTCTAAACACTAAACTCTAAACTGCGAGCAACGCGAGCATTAAAGGAGTTGCATGGCGATGTGGGCACACGCTTCGGCATCGGCCAAGGCGTGGTGGTGATGACGCAGGTCAAAGCCATAGTAGGCCGCTACAGTGTCCAGCCTGTGGTTAGGTAACTGCTTGAGCTGGCGCTTCGCCGCCACGCAGGTGCACAGAAACGGGTAGTCGGGGTAATCCATCTGATAACAGCGGAACACCGCTTTCAGGCAACTCTCGTCAAAGGCTTTGTTGTGGGCAACCAGCGGCAGCCCCTGGATGAGCGGCTCAATCTGTGCCCACACCAGGGGGAAGACGGGAGCGTCGTCAGTGTCCTCAGGCCCCAGGCCATGAACGCGCTGGCACCAGTAGCTGTAATAGTTAGGCTCGGGCTGGATCAGGGAGTAGAAGGTGTCCACGATGCGGCCGTTGCGCACGATGACAACACCCACCGAGCACACGCTGGTGCGCTCGCTGTTGGCGGTCTCGAAATCGATGGCGGCAAAATCCTTCATAGGTCATCTAATAGCTCTGCAAAGGTAATATAAATCCCCGAAATGGCGGCAGACTAATAATTTTTCCCTCAAATTAAACATTTTATCAACAATTCAGTCAAAAAGTGGCGCAAATCAAACTGTTGATTGAGATAATATGACTATCTTTGTAGGTTAAACCTAATGTCGTGGCACTCGTGCTAGCCTGGGGCTAAAGTGAGCCTGCAGTGCGGTGTCCGAAAGAGATTTAAAAAGTAAAGAGACAAAATGAACAACGATCGAATTCTAGAGATCAACATTGAAAACGAAATGAAGACCAGTTACATCGACTACTCGATGTCGGTCATCGTTTCGCGTGCGCTACCCGATGTGCGCGACGGCTTCAAGCCGGTGCACCGCAGGGTACTCTATGGCATGGACAAGTTGCGCAACTATTCCAATGCCCCCTACAAGAAGTCGGCTCGTATCGTGGGTGACGTGCTTGGTAAGTACCACCCCCACGGCGACTCGTCGGTTTACTTTGCCATGGTCCGTCTGGCCCAGGAATGGGCAATGCGTTACCCGCTGGTCGATGGCCAGGGTAACTTCGGTTCGGTCGACGGTGACAGTCCCGCTGCCATGCGTTACACCGAGGTGCGTCTCGACAAGATGGGCGAGAGCATGATGGAAGACATGGACAAGGACACCGTTGACTTTGTGCCCAACTTTGACAACACACTCGAGGAGCCCTCGGTGCTGCCCACCCGCATCCCCAACCTGCTGGTGAACGGTGCAACGGGTATCGCTGTCGGCATGGCCACCAACATGGCTCCCCACAACCTGGGTGAGTGCATCGACGGCTGCCTGGCGCTGCTCGAGGACCCCGAGATGGAGGTGAGCGACCTGATGAACTACATTAAGGCTCCCGACTTTCCCACGGGTGGTATCATCTACGGCTATCAGGGTGTGAAAGACGCCTTTGAAACAGGACGCGGACGCATCGTCGTGCGTGCCAAGGCCGAGATCGAGACCGAGCACAACCACGAGCGCATTGTCGTTAACGAGATTCCTTATAACGTCAACAAGAAGGACCTTATCGAGAACATTGCCCGCCTGGTCGAGGAGAAGAAGATCGAGGGCATTGCCGATATCAACGACGAGAGCGACCGCCACGGTATGCGCATTGTCATCGATATCAAGAAGGACTTCAACCCCAACGTGCTGCTCAACAAGCTGTACAAGATGACCGAGTTGCAGTCGTCGTTCAGCGTTAATAATGTGTGTCTGGTCAACGGACGTCCCATGCTGCTGAACCTCAAGGAACTGCTGCATTACTTCCTGGAGCACCGCCACGAGGTGGTGATCCGCCGCACCCAGTTCGACCTCAAGAAGGCCAAGGAGCGTGCACACATCCTGGAAGGACATCGACGAGGTGATTGCCATCATCAAGAGCAGCGACTCGACCGAGCACGCCATCCAGCGCCTGTGTGAGCGCTTCAGCCTCACCGAGGTGCAGGCCCGCGCCATCGTCGAGATGCGCCTGCGCCAGCTCACCGGCTTGGAACAGGAGAAGCTGCACAACGAGTTGGCCGAGGTGCGCAAGACCATCGAACACCTGCAGGCTATCCTCGATGATCCCGCCGAGTGCCGCAAGGTCATTGAGCAGGAACTGCTCGAAGTCAAGGAGAAATTCGGCGACGAGCGCCGCACCCAAATCGAATATTCCAGCGAGGAGATGAATGCTGAAGACTTCTATAGCGATGATCCCATGATCATCACCATCTCCCACTTTGGCTATATCAAGCGCACCCCGCTCAAGGAGTATCGTGCCCAGGCACGTGGAGGCGTGGGCGCCAAGGGCAGTGACACACGCGATGAGGACTTCATCGAGTATGTCTATGAAGCCACCAACCACAACTATATGCTGTTCTTCACGGCTACGGGACGCTGCTTCTGGCTGCGTGTGTTTGAAATTCCCGAGGGCACCAAGAACAGTAAGGGACGTGCCATCCAGAATCTGCTTAACCTGGATGCCGAGAACCGTATCATGGCCTTTGTGCGTGCTACCAAACTCACCGATCCCGAGTACAACCAGTCACATTATATTGTATTTGCCACCAAGAACGGTATCGTTAAGCGCACGAGCCTGAGTGCTTACTCCCGTCCCCGTGCCAACGGTGTGCGTGCCCTGAACATCGCCGATGACGACAAGCTCGTGGGCGCCATCCTCACCGAGGGTGACAGCGAGGTGATCCTGGCCAACAGCAAGGGCTATGCCATCCGCTTCGCCGAGACCGCTGTTCGTGCCATGGGCCGCACCGCCACCGGTGTGAAGGGTATGCGCCTTACCGAGGACGACGAGGTCATCGGCATGATCTGCATGCGTGCCGGCACCCGCGACGACGTGCTCGTCGTTTCGGAGCAGGGTATGGGCAAGCGCAGTGCCCTTGAGGACTACCGTGTGACCAACCGTGGCGGAAAAGGTGTTAAAACAATTAACATTACCGCTAAAACTGGCAAGCTAATTGCAATCAAGAATGTGAACGACGATAACGACCTTGTCATCATCAACAAGAGCGGTATCGCCATCAGGCTCAAGGTGAGCTCGCTCAGGATAGTGGGACGCGCGACACAAGGCGTGAGACTCATCAATCTGGAGAAGAAAAACGATGAGATAGCAAGCGTTTGCAAGGTGGATACCGAGCCTGAGACTACCGACGAGGAAGGCGTTCGCGACGCCTTTAACCGGGAAGAGGGCGATGTCCAGAATGTCGAAGACATCCAGGACGTACAGCAAGATGAAAACGAACAACAAAACGAGAACGAATAAACATTATAAACTAGCTTAAATTGTTAATAAAAATGAAAAAGATGATTCTTTTTGCCGCTGCCGCTATCATGGCGCTCGGCGCATCGGCTCAGATGAGCCTCGTGAAGGACCTCTCCAAGAAGGTCGCTTCGGGTAATCCTCAAGCACTCACCGAGGCGCTTGTGGCTATTGAACCCGCTTTCACCAATCCTGAGTCGGCCAATGATGTGCTCACGTGGTACACCGCCGGTAAGGCTGCCTTTGGCATCTATGACAAGATGCTGGAGCTGAAGTACATGGGCCAGTCCGTTCCTGATGCAGAGATGAACCAGCTGCTGGCAGCAGGTTTTGAGTTCTTCCAGCAGGCACTGCCTCTCGACTCGGTTGTCGAGTTGGATAAGAATGGCGCACCCAAGCTGAACAAAGACGGCAGCAAGAAGGTGAAGACCAAATACAGCAAGGAAATCATCGGTACCCTCACCTCGCACATGGGTGATATCGCCAATGCCGGTAACGTCTATCTGCAGGCTAACGATTGGGAGAATGCCGCTGATGCGTTTGGTAACTATGCCGACATCGCCAGCTCGGCCTTTGCTATCGCTAACGGCGTTGCCGCTGCCGACAGCACGTTGAGCCAGGTGCGTTTCTTCCAGGGCTACTCACAGTACCAGATCCAGAAGTTTGAAGAGGCCTACGAGAACTTCACCAAGGCCCGCAAGCTGGGTTACACCGACAACAATATCGTTGACTTCCAGACCTCGTCGCTGGCCAACATGGTACAGGGTATGCTCGACAAGAACGAGTATGACAAGGCTGCCAACTTCATCGACAACGCTCTCAAGTCAGATCCCATGAACGGTACTCTGCATGACATCAAGGGCTTCACCGCCGAGTTGAAGGATGGCGTTGACGCTGCATTGCCCTTCTACCGCAAGGCTGTTGAGGTTGATCCCACCTATGCTAACGCTTACTTTGATGTGGGCCGCTGCCTCTACCTGCAGGCTCAAAAGATTATCGACGATAATCCCAATGCCACCAACAAGGAGCTTGTTCCCAAGATCAAGCCCATCTATGACGAGGCAATTCCCTTCCTGGAGAAAGCCAGCCAGCTCAATCCCGATGACACCAAGGCCAAGAACGTCCTGGATGACATCCTCTACAAGTTTGAGGTTATGGGTGTGAAGTAAACCAAGACAGATTTATTCATCAATACTGCGGGCGGTGAGGGCCATTAGGGCTCCTTCACCGCCCGCTATGATTGTTCTGCGTTGCACAGTTGCGGAAAAAGCAGTAATTTTGCAGCGGTTTTTAAATAGGGGAGAATACGATCGTGAAGAAGATTGCTTTCATATTATTGATGACTGCTGTCATGCTGCCGCTCAACGTCGGGGGGCAACATCTGCTGGTCAATCAAGCCAAGAAGGATATCACAGGCTTGACGATGACGGTGGACAGCTATAACAAGGCTTTTAACAAACTCAAGCCTGCACTCACCAACGATGAGACGAGCAAACAGGCCGAGACTTGGGCGCTGGCAGGCCGCATCAAGGCGGAACTGTTCGACAAATACATGGACAATCGCCGTGTGGGCAAGAAGATTGACATCAAGGCGATGGGACACACGCTGATTGATGCGTTTGACTACAGCATGACGGCCCTCAAGCTCGATACTGTTTACATCTTGAACAAGAAAGGGGAACAGGTCATTGACAAAAAGACCAAGCGACCTAAGGTCAAGACCAAGTACAGCAAGGATGTGGTGAACCGCCTGATCGAGCATCACGATGATTACCGCACGGTAGGCAGTGAATTGTACAACATTAAGGATTGGGACGGCGCCTACAAGGCATGGGACGACTATTGCAAGATGGCCATGAGGACCGATGACGCACGATGGGTCAAGCCTGACAGCGTTGTGGCTGAAGTGCGTTATTATCAGGGCATTGCCGCTTGGCAGAAAGCCGATACCATCGATGCGGTGCGCCTCTTCAGCATCGCCAGGCATGCGGGCTACAACCGCAAGGAGGCCTATGATTATGCCCTGGTATGCCTTAGTGACCTTGGCAATGATGCCGAGGTCGTGAAACTGGCTTGGGAAGCCTTTATCAAGTTCGGAACCAGCGACCCGCAGTACATCCGCATCCTCATCAACGATTATCTCGCTCGGGAGGATTTCTCGGGTGCTAACGACCTCATCGACGATGCCTTGGAGGCCAAACCCAACGATGACGAGCTGTTGAACCTCAAGGGGCTCATCGTCGAGAACCAAGAGGACATCTACCAGGCATTCCCTTACTATCAGCGATGCATCGAACTCAATCCCAGCAACGCCAGCGGCTTGTTTAACGTGGGCCGTTACTTCTACAACAAGGCGATGGAGACACGACAAAACAGCCGTCTCTATGGCAAGAAACTGGCCGATTTGGTCAATCCCATGTATCGGGAAGCGTTACCTTATCTGGAGAAGTCTTATGAGTTGAATCCCCGTAATGCCGATGTACGCAACGCGTTGCGTGACATCTATTATAAGTTGGGTGAGGCCGATAAACTCCAGGCTATCGAATCCTCAATTCTCTAAACACTAAGTTCTAAATTCTAAACTTCAGTTCCTGATTTCAAATCAGGAACTGAATCACTATGGCTTGCGCACGATACCGCGCTTGCTTTCCTTGACAAAGTGATAGATGACGTCGCGCTCGGGTGACTCAGGCAATTCCAGAACCGCCTCAAGCGACTGGGTGACGTTCAGTCCTGAGTCATAGATGGTGCGGTAAACGTCGGCAATGGCATCGATCTGCTCGCTGGTGTAGCCGCGGCGGTGCAGGCCCACCTTGTTCACGCCCTCATAGGCGATGGGGTAACGTGCGGCCATGCAGTAGGGGGGGATGTCCTTGTTGACCAAGGCACCGCCCTGAATCATCACGTGGCAGCCGATTTGGGTAAACTGGTGGACAAGTGCGCCGCCGCCGATGATGGCCCAGTCGCCAGCCACTACCTCGCCAGCCAGCTGTGAGGCGTTAGACATGATGACGTGGTTGCCCACAACACAATCGTGTGCGACATGGCAATAGGCCATGATCAGGCAGTTGCTGCCCACAACGGTCTTTCCCTTAGATGCCGTGCCGCGGTGAATCGTGACAAACTCGCGGATGACGGTGTTGTCCCCGATAATGGCAACAGTATCCTCGCCCTGGAATTTAAGGTCTTGAGGAATGTCGCCCACAACGGCATTGGAGTGGATGTGGCAGTTCTTGCCGATGCGCGCACCACTGCGCACAACGGCTCCGCTGTCAATAATGGTGCCGTCACCAATCTCGACATTGGCATCGATGGTCACAAAAGGACCGATTTTCACGTTGTTCCCGATTTTAGCGTCAGGGTGGACGACGGCATACTGATGAATATCCATATTCTGTTTCTTGTAGCTGTTTTTGATTTCTTATTTACCTAAAGCCTACTCGGGATTCTTGACGATTTGCGCCATGAACTCTGCCTCGGTGACAATCTTCTCACCAACAAAGGCATATCCCTTCATGATAGCGGTGCCACGGCGAATGGGCGTCATCAGCGACAGGTGGAAAATGAGTGTGTCGCCAGGGACGACCTTGTGGCGGAACTTGACGTTGTCAATCTTCAGGAAGTAGGTCGAGTAGTTCTCGGGGTCATCAACGCCGCTCAGCACCAGGATGCCGCCCACTTGGGCCATCGCCTCCACTTGCAGCACACCGGGCATGATGGGTTCATCGGGGAAGTGACCCTGGAAGAACGGCTCATTAGCTGTGACGTTCTTGATGCCCACCACATATTTTTTGCCTTTCTCGATGATTTTGTCAACCAAGAGCATGGGATAGCGATGAGGCAACATCCTGCGAATCTGGTTGATGTCGTAGAGTGGCTCCTTATTGGGGTCATAGATGGGCGCTTGAACATTCTGATAGCGCAATTCCTGACGTATCTTCTTGGATAACTGGGTGTTGATGGTATGGCCCGGACGGGTGGCGACAATGCGGCCCTTCAACGGGCGGCCAATCAGCGCCAGATCGCCCAGCACGTCCAGCAGCTTGTGACGGGCGGGTTCGTTCTTGAACGCCAATGGCTTGTTGTTGAGGTAACCCAGCTCGGTGGCAGGCTTGTGAGGCACTTTCATCACGTCGGCCATGTGGTCAAGGTCCTCCTGCTTCATCGTGGAGTCATAGATTACGATGGCGTTGTCCAGGTCACCGCCCTTGATGAGGTTGAGCTGGATGAGCGGCAACACCTCGCGCACGAACACAAACGTGCGGCTGCCGGCGATTTCCTGCTTGAACTGGCGGATGTCGGTCAACGAGGCGAACTGGTTGCCCAACACAGGCGAGTCGAACTCAATCATGCAGTCAATCGACAAATCGTCGTCAGGCAGCACAATCAGCGATGAGCCTGTCTCCTTGTCAACGACCTTGATGCGCTGTTTCACCACATAGAATTCTTTCTCGGCCTCCTGCTCAACGATGCCGGCTTTCTCGATTTCCTGGCACCAGATGATGGCGCTGCCGTCCAGAATGGGCACCTCACCGCAGTTGACCTCAATCAGGCAGTTGTCGATGCCGGCGGCATAGAGGGCAGCCATGGCGTGCTCGATAGTGCTCACGCGCGCTTCCTTGTTGCTCTTGCTGGCGATGACTGTTCCGCGGGTGGTCTCGATAACGTGCTCGGCCAGTGCCTGGATGGTGGGTTGGCCATCAAGGTCCATGCGCTTGAACACGTATCCCGTGTTCACCTCGGCGGGCTTGAATGTTGCCGTTGATATCTGTCCCGTGTGCAGGCCTTTGCCCGTAACGGTGAATTCACTCTTGAGAGTCTTCTGTTTCATATGCTGAATTGTGGGTTTTCAGTTTTGGACTGTCTGTGTCATCCGCATTCGTCCGACGGCTGAAAAGCATCTTTATTTGTCGATTTTTTTCTTCAGGTCCTTGATGTCGCTGTACATCTCGCCCAGCCGTTTCAGGTAAACGGTCTGGCGCGCGAATTCCATAGCGGGTTGTACGGGGGCTCCCAGCCACTTGCCATTGCTGCCGATGCTGTTATCCACACCGGTTTGTGCGCCGATGCCGTTCTTGTCGCCCACTGTGATGTGTCCGGCAAAGCCCACTTGGCCGCCCACCATGTTATACTTGCCGATCTTGGTTGAACCGGCGACACCCACTTGGGCTGCCATAACGGTGCTTTCGCCCACCTCGACGTTGTGGGCGATTTGGATGAGGTTGTCCAGCTTGGCTCCGCGCTTGACCACGGTAGCACCCATGGTGGCGCGGTCGATGGTCGTGTTGGCGCCGATCTCGACATCATCTTCCAGAATCACGATACCCACTTGGGCAATCTTCTCGTAAGTGCCGTCCTCCTTGGGGGCAAAGCCAAAGCCGTCGCCGCCAATGACAGCGCCGCCCTGCACAATGCAGCGGTTACCGATGCGGCAACCATGGTAAATCTTCACGCCGGGGTACAGGATCACGTCGTCACCCAGGGTAACGCCGTCACCCACATACACCTGCGGATAAATCTTGACGTTCTTGCCGATGGTCACACCGTCGCCGATGTAGGCAAACGCGCCGACGTAAGCGTCATCGGGAATGGTGCTGCCCTGACCCACGTGGACAGGTTGCTCGACACCGCGTTTCTCGGGGCGCTGGCTGTTGACGAAGTTCAACAGGTTGGCAAGTGTCTGGTAGGGGTCATCAACGCGGATGAGCGTTGCCTTCACCTCTTGCTCGGCGACAAAGTCCTTGCGCACCAGCACGGCCGAGGCCTGGGTGGTGTAGATGAAGTGGGTATATTTGGGATTGGCCAGAAACGTCAGGCAGCCTGCGGTGGCCTCTTCGATTTTAGCATAGTTGTTAATCACAGTCGAGGCATCACCATCAACCGTGCCATTAACCATTGCTGCAAGTTGTTGTGCAGTAATTTCCATGATGTAGTTATATATTGACTAAACTGCTATTGTTAAAAACGGCTGCAAAGTTCGCAAAAAAATCTCAATATCACAACTTTATAGCCTAATCAATCGGTCATGATTGGCGAAAAAGAACAATATTGTGTCCTTTTTACCCTGATTGATCACGACGACTTGGTGCTGTGCTTAAGCAATTCGGTGATTTTGGCCTCGATGACTTCGGGCTCTTGCACGCCCACGATAGTCTGGTATTCGCCACTGGGGGTGATGAACATCAGCATGGGGATGGCCTCGATGCGGAACTCCTCGGCTAATTCGGGCGCTTGGTCAATATCAATGCGCTGGAAAATGACTTCGCCCTGGTGCTTTTTCTCGATCTCCTCAAGGATAGGCTCCAATTCTTTGCACGGGCCGCACCAGGTGGCAAAGAAGTCCACCACCATAGGCTTGTCGCTCATGATAGTGCTCTGTTTGCCCCATCCGTCCTGACTCTCGTCGGGAGAAACGGTAGCAGGCGTTTCGACCTGTTCGGTCACATTCTCATCTGCGGCAGCATTGCTGCCATCGTTTTGCTGGCTCTTATTGTTACAAGCCGCAAGCACAACCAGTGCCGTTAGGCAAAATAATATCTTTTTCATATAAATCTCGATACTTGAATTCATGAATCCTGATTAACTCACAAGTTTCCCTTTTCCCAGTCGCGTGATTTTGGGCTCGTCACCCGTGCAGTCCACGATGGTTGAGGGCAACAATTGGCCCCGGCCCGAGTCAATGATGATGTCCACTCGTGACCCGAACGCTTCGGCCATCAGGCCGGGCTCGCAGCGGTAGTCTTCATCATCGCCTGGAACAGAGGTTGTCAGGATGGGACCACCCAGTGTGCGTACGATGGCCAGGGCGACTTCGTTGTCGGGAATGCGGATGCCCACGGTGCGGCGACCCTTGAAGGCTTTGGGCAGTTTGGACAATGCAGGCAGGATGAAGGTGAACGGACCGGGCAGGTTAGACTTCATCAGCCTGAATTGCGTGTTGTCAAACTTGGCATACTGTGCCACCTGCGAGATGTCGTCACAGATGATGGACAGGTTGGTCTTGGCCGACTTCATCTCCTTGATGGAGCAGATTCGCTCGATGGCTTGGTTGTTGAGCGCGTCACAACCCAGAGCGTACACCGTATCGGTAGGGTAGATGATGAGTCCACCGTCTTTGAGGGTCTCTACTACCTGATCGATGTAGCGCTGGTTAACGTTTTTTTCTAAAATTTCCAGTATTTCCATATCTTGTTTCTGTTTTTAGTCATTCAATGCGGGTGTGTATATCGCGGTCTCCACTTGGGTGGCATGGGCATACTGCTTGAGCAGTGCCGCCGTCCATTCCACAGCCTCTTCAAGGGGCATCTCGGGCGCAAAGGCATTGATGTTGATTTGAGCGGTGACCGTGTCCTCGGTGAACTTGGTGCGCTCCTCGTCGCTTGTGGGGGTGGCGATGGGGCCTGCGGCATCACGGTAAACGGGCATGCCCTCGATGTTGAGCAGTCCGCGCCCAATGCCGTTATAGACATCGTCGGCGGTGCCCACGCCCATTGTCAGCGTGTCGCCCACAATGCGGTCACCGTCCAGCCCGCTGATGGGATAGCCGCTCTTGATCGACACCAGATTCACCACGTCGATGAGCGTTGTCAAGCGGTAGATGCCCAATCCGCGGATGATGCGGCGGCACAGTGCCTCGCTCGCCACGCGGTAGCGGCTGGGATCCTTGCCCAACGCCTTGTACAGACGGCGGGTTGCCGCAATGCTGGGGCGCTGGTTAATAGCCAGCAACTCATATCGATTACGGATTTCCTGTGCGGCGGTTTCAATCTCGGCCCACAACTCATCGCACGTGGGTTCGTTGACCACAGTGGCGCGGATGAGCCCGATGCGCGTGTCGGGACATGCCTCTACTATCCGCGGGTCTATATTGATGTGAATCATTGCTATCGTCAGTGCCTTTTAAAAACGGTGCAAAGATACAACATTTCATCCAATTGGCATCAACTTTTCACCAGGTAGAAAAGCCGATTGTAAAAAACTTTCGGCGAAATATTGCACCGCACGTGGAAAAGTCATAAATTTGCAGATTGAAAAGTCAGGAAACCAATTTAACACTATAACAACATTAACCTAATTAATTGTATGAAATTAGCAAAGTTAACAGCAATGTCGGTTGCGGCATTGGCCCTGCTGAGTTCTTCGACCTGCTCCAAGCAGGAAACGACCGCAGGCCAGGACCCCGCGGCCGGGAAATCCACGGCTAAGATGGAGAAGAAAGAGTTTACTCCCGAGTTCCTCAATCAGTTGGGACGCGTGGGCGGTCCGCAGGTTTCGCCCGACGGCAAGAAAATCCTTTATGGTGTCACCTATTATGACATCGCTGCCAACAAGGGCAACTGTGACTTGTGGGTCATGGACATCGACGGCAAGAACGCCCACCAAATCACCAACACTCCGCGTAGCGAGAGCAATTACGTGTGGATTGACGGTGGCAAGAAAATCGCCTTTATCTATACCGAGGACGGTGAGGCAGCTGTGCCCCAGTTGTGGACAATGAACGCCGATGGCGGTGGCCGCAGCTGCGTGAGCAATATCGAGGAAGGCATCGAGGGCTTCGTCTTCTCGCCCGACGAGAAACGTGTGGTCATGATTTCTCAGGTGAAATATGGAAAGACGGCTCAAGACGTCTATCCCGACCTGGACAAGACCTCGGGCAAGCTCTTTGATGACATGATGTACAAGCACTGGGACGAGTGGGTAACGACCATTCCTCATCCCTTTGTCGCCGACTTTGACGGTAGCAAGGCGGGTAATGTGAAGGACGTCCTTGAAGGCGAGCCCTATGAGTCGCCCATGAAGCCTTGGGGTGGCATCGAGTCACTGGCTTGGACACCTGACAGCAAGTCGCTCGTTTACGTCTGCCGCAAGAAGACGGGCAAGGACTATGCTTTCTCGACCAACAGCGACCTGTACAAGTATGACCTCGAGACCGGCAAGACCGAGAACCTGACCCAGGGCATGATGGGCTATGACACCTATCCCATCATCAACAGCAAGGGTGAGATGGCTTGGCTCTCGATGGAACACGACGGCTATGAGGCCGACAAGAACCGCATATTCTTCATGGATGCTGCTGGCAACAAGAAGGATTTGACCGAGAATTGGGACTACAGCGTGGATGACATCGCCTGGTCACCCGACGAGAAGGCAATCTATTTCATCTGCCCGTTCCAGGGCACGCAACCCATCTTCCGCATGGATGTCGCTACCCAAAAGGTGGACACCATCGCCATGGGCGTGTGTGACTTCAACAGCATGTCTTTCGCCAACAATGAGACCGTGATTGCTTGCAGTCAGAGCTATCAGACTCCTAATGAGATCTTTAGCCTGCAGATGGGCAAGGAGCCCGTCCAGCTCACCCATGTCAACGACGAGATGCTCGCTCAGGTGGATCCCATCGGCATCGAGAAACGCATGGTGCCCACCACCGACGGCAAGTTGATGACCACTTGGGTATGCTATCCGCCTAACTTCGACCCCAACAAGAAGTATCCCGCCATCCTCTTCTGCGAGGGCGGACCTCAATCTCCCGTCAGCCAGTTCTGGAGCTACCGCTGGAACATGCGCATCATGGCCAGCAACGGCTACATCGTTATCCTGCCCAACCGCCGCGGTCTGCCTGGCTTCGGCACCGAGTGGAACGCCCAGATCAGTGGCGATTACGGCGGCCAGAACATGCGTGACTACCTGGCAGCAGTCGATTATATGAAGAAGGAGCCCTACATCGATGGTGACCACATCGGTGCCGTGGGTGCTAGCTATGGTGGCTATTCGGTTTACTTCCTGGCTGGTAACCACAACAAGCGCTTCGCTTGCTTCCTGGCTCATGCCGGAATCTTCAACCTTGAGGCACAGTACCTCGAGACTGAGGAAATGTGGTTCGTGCAGTGGGATCTGGGTGGCCCGTATTGGGATAAGAGCAATGCTGTCGCACAGCGCACTTATTCTCAGGCTAACCCCAAGAACTACGTCCAGAATTGGGATACTCCCATCATGTGCACCGCTGGTGAACTCGATTATCGCATCGTCTTCACTCAGGCTTGCCAGGCATTCAATGCCGCCAAGATCAAGGGCCTGCCTGCACGTCTGCTGCTCTTCCCCGACGAGAATCACTGGATCCTCAAGCCGCAGAACAGCATCATGTGGCAGCGTGAGTTCTTCCGCTGGTTAGACACCTGGCTGAAACCCGGTAGCGAGGCCGCTAAGCAGTACAAGGCCGAGCAAGACTCTATCGCCGCAGCCAAGGCTGCCGCCAATCCCGCTCCCGCAGTCGTGGAGAAAAAGAACTGATAAATAGTTCCAATTCAATATGAAACAGGGTGGTCCCAATCAGGACCACCCTGTTAGTTTATAGGATATCTAGGATTTCTAGACCATCTAGACCATCTAGATTATCTAGATTATCTAGAGCATCTAGGGCATCTAGTCGATTCCCAAAATAGAGAAGACATCGGGGCGCCAGTCGCCGCCGTTGTCGGGGTTGAGGGTCTTGATGCCTAATGCTGCGGCTGCTTCGCAGTTGCGTGCGCTGTCATCGATGAACAGGATGTTTTCGGGGACAGTCTGCTCTCCTTCAATCATCGCCTTGAAGATCTCAGGGGCGGGTTTCATCATGCGCATCTCGTAACTCAGGTATAGACGGTCAAAGTAATCATCCAAACTGTGCCCGTTACCGTCAAACTCGTTGCTGCGGGCCCATCGCATCATGAAAGGATTGGTGTTGGATAGCAGGGCAACGGGGAAATCCTCACGGCGCAGGCGACGCAGGGCATCGAAGTTGCGTTGAAAAAGTTCGGCAGCATAGCCGGTCCAAGCATATTCCAATTGCTCCATTGTCAACGTTTTGCCCACTATGCGGCTCAACTCGTCGCGGTACTGCTCGGCAGTGAGCTTTCCGGCCTCGAGATCGCCAAAAATGCCTTTTTGGGCATAATCGTCCAAAAACTCCTCGACCCGTGTCACGCCGATTTCCTTGAACCGTTGGATGGCGATCATTTTGTCAAGGCGAAAAACAACGCCGCCCAGGTCAAACACGACGTGCATCTTATTGTTGTTAGTGTCCATGTTGTGCCTTTTTTTGAAAAATCACTTGCAAAGGTAATCACTATCCCTTAATTTTGCAACCATGAATTACTCAGTGACTACTAAAGAGGTGACCATTGCCGCCGATGAATTGATCAGCCGCTATCGTGACGTGGAGCGCATCGGCGCCTATTGTCTGCAATGTCCCGGCTATGGCACGTCATGGGGGTGCCCGCCATTTGACTTCGACCCGCGTACTGTGAGTGACGGCTACAAAGTCGTGAAACTGATGGGTACGACAATAGAGTTTGACGAGGAAACGCGTGCCGCTTGCAAGACCGCCGATGAATCGGCGAGGGTAGGGCGAGAGGCGATGAATGAGGTGTGGAAAACCTTGCTGCCGCGATTGTATGAGATGGAGCGGAATGTGCCGGGTAGCCGCTGTTTCACCTTTCGTTGTGTCTTGTGTCCAGAGGGCTGCACCCGCCCCGAAGGCAAGCCCTGCCGTCACCCCGACCGCTTGCGCCATTCGCTCGAGTCGGTAGGCTTTGATATCGTCGCCATGACGCGCGACCTGCTGGGCATTGACCTTGAGTGGAGCACCGACGGCTCCTTATCCAAGCACATCACCCTGGTGACCGCCCTCTTCAGTTAAGTCAAAGAAAACTCTCTTTAAACTTTTAACCTTTAAACTGTAAACTTGAATTACCACTTGTGGAAGACAAAGAAGACTGCCATAATCAGACAGATGAAGCCTGCCAGGTGGTTCCATCGCAGCGATTCGCCCTGGAAGAATATCGTGACAAACACGGTGAACACCGTCAATGAGACCACTTCCTGAATCACCTTGAGCTGCATGAGAGAGAACGGGCCTCCGTTGCCTTCAAATCCGATGCGGTTGGCGGGAACTTGGCACGAATACTCGGGTAACGCAAGCAGCCATGACAGCAGGATGATGACATATAGCGGTGTGTTGTCATTGAAGACCTTGATCTGCTGCAGTTTCAAGTGTCCGTACCAGGCAAATGTCATAAAAATGTTGGACACGATAAGTAGCCCAATGGTGTAGAATTGTTGCAGGTGATGCATGCCTAATCAGTTGTTCAAGATTGTTGTTTGTTTTTGCGGCGCAAAATTAGTAATTTATTCTGACTTCTAACCTTTTTTGTCTATATTTGCACTCCCAATCATTGAATGTAAATGGAGGAGCAAACGATGCAACTGTTAAACGAATCGATACTTCCCGTCAACGGGACAACCATCACCTTGGCCGATAAAATGTTGATGATGGACACGCTGTCATTCCCGTTGTCGATGACAGGGGCGCAAAGCATCGTGGAAAGGTTCCCCGTCAAGTTGACCAGGTCGTGTCTGCTTATTGTCGAGAATGGTATGGTCAGGTTGAATGTCAACTTCAGGGACTCGTTGGTGACCGCAGGCAGCTGTGCCTTTATTGGTCAGGAAGCGATTGTCGAGGCTGTCGAGGTGGAAGGTGACGCCCGTGTGATCCTCATCATGTTCTCTCACAACCATTTGCCTGCCATGTCCTCCATCTTTCAGGATGCCCTGCGGGTCTTTACGTGTAAGCTGCAAGTCGAGCACATGACGATGCTCAAGCAGGTTTATTACATGATGCGGACCATTTTGCAAGACAGCGCTTTCGCCCCTAACAGGGATGAAAGCGCAGCCGGTTGCCTCAACCTCATGGCTAGCATCATTGGGCAGGGGAACGGTTCACAGCGCGCCGTCAAGGCATCTCGCGCCGACGAGATCGTCTCCCGTTTCTTGAAATGCGTGCAGGAGAATTACCGTGAGCACCGTGAGCTGGGCTTCTATGCCGACCAGTTAGGCCTCTCGCTCAAGTACATGTCCCATGTCATCTATGAGAAGACGGGGCGTCACCCGTCTAAATGGATTAAGGACTATGTCATACTGGAAGCCAAGACGATGTTGCGCAGTGGCCGCTACTCCATCCAGCAGATAGCTGAAGAACTGCATTTCCCCAACCAGTCCTTCTTCGGCAAATACTTTAAGGAAACCGTCGGCGTCTCCCCCAAGAAATGGAAATGATATCAAGTTAAGGGCAACTGTGCCACGGTGGTAACCTGTGTTCGCCCCCTCCGTTCCATCACTTGTTAGGCGTGATGGTGATGACAGCATACTCCGAGTCGGTGCCGATGCGGAACTTGCCGCCCCAGATGCCCATCCCCGAGCTCACATAGTAGTCGGTCTTGCCCTTGCGCCACTGGCCGTAATCACACTCATACATCTTCTTGGTCACCCAGTTCAGCGGCCAAACCTGGCCGCGGTGGGTGTGGCCGCTCAGCTGCAGGTCCACGCCGTTCTGCTCGGCCTCCTCAAGGTTAAACGGCTGGTGGTCAAGCAGGATGATGTAGTCGCCGCGTGTGACGCCTTGCATCAGTTGCTCCACGCTCTTGCGCCTGCGGTTACTGCGGTCATCGCGCCCCACGATGGTCACGTTGCCAACGTTGATGCTCTCGTCACGCAGGATACGGATACCTGTTTTGTCCAACAGGTCCAGCGCTTTATCAATGCCGGTAATGTATTCATGATTACCCAGGCAGGCTAGGGTGGGAGCGTTCAGGCGCTGCAGTTCCTCGACGGTGCCCTGTTCCAGCAGGGGACGCACGTTGCCGTCAATGATGTCGCCGGCAATAAGGATAAGGTCCGCTTTCTCGGCGTTGATCAAGTTCACCCAGCGGCCCACCTCGGCCCGGCGGTTGTGGAATCCGGCATGGAGGTCGCTCAACATGACGATTTTGAGTGGTTGCTCAAGGTGTTTGTCGGTAGTGAGGTTGATCTCCTGCCGTTGTTTGTTGTGGTAATGGATGTTGCCGCCGATGAAGGTCACCAGCATCACACCCGTCATCACAAGCGAGGTGATGGCATTGCCCTTCAGCCATGTGGCGGGCACCAGATGCACCAGCCGCCCGATGTCGAGCACGAGGAACGCCATGAGCAGGTAGAACATGATGACCAGCCATGAGTTGCCTATCTCATACATTGCCGTGGCCACTGGCAACGGCACGCTGTCACTCTTGAACTGCAGCACCATGCAGGCCAGTGCCAGCAGCATGAGCAGGAGAATGATAACCTTGACGGGCGTTGAGAAAGGCAGCACGCGCCACACGTGCCACGATACGAATCCCTGCATGACCAGCATCACGGTCAGTGCCACTATAAAGAATTTTGCCATAAGCAGTTAATGTCTTTGTTGATTAGGGCTGCAAATATACAAAAAATCTTGAAAGCACAACTCATTTATTGTCAAGGACGGCTCACGTTAAGAAGTTGAATGCTTAGTAGCACTTGATGCGGTACATGAAGCCCAGTTCCACACGGTTGGTGCTGTAGTCGTTGAGGTTGCTGTACTTGTTGAAGTTGTATTTATGCCCAAGGTAGGCAAGGAAGAGGCGGAAGTCGTGCTTCGGCATGGGCCAGTACTCCAGGCTGCCCAGGTAACCGATCGACTTGCGGTAGTTGTGTAGCTCCTCGATTCGGGCCACGCTTGTCGTCTCGTAGGTGCCCTTGAGCATCAGGTTCCATTTGGGGGCAAATTGCCAGTTCATTTTGGCAACCACCGAGTGGCTGTGCACCTTTCCCACGTGCGTTGAGTTCGGCATGTGCCAGTCGAGCAGATCATGGGTGGCATAGTGCAGGCGGTCCACATCGTCCCATTCGCCATAATAGTCGAGGTACAGTTGGTAGTTGGGCAAATTGAGCTGTTGCCCCAGGGTCAACATTCGAGAGTATTTGTGCTTGGCTTGGGTCTGGATGCCCCATGCCCAGCGGGTCTGTAACAGGTTGTTAAAGAGGTTGCCGTTCCAGTTCACAATATAGGTCAGAGGTGCGCGGCTGCGGATCAGCTCTTCAGGGACCTCCTGGTATTTGGACACTACTTTGGGATTCTCACCCAGTTCCTCGTTGAATGAGTCATTATAACTGTTTGTGACTTGCAGGGCCAACTCTTGGCTGGGAATAGGATGGTAGCTCACCATCGCTCCGGCCATGAAGATGTCCATCATTTCCACCATGTCGCTGTAGCGGTAGATTTCCATCTGGTTCTGGTCATATTCAAAACCGCCCCATATCTGGCACAGCTTGCCTGCTGCAATCTCCACTTTTTTGCTCGGTCGGTACCCCACCATCATGATGTCGGTGGCTTTGGCAAAGCGGTCTAAGCCCTTGGCAGTCTGGCTCATATTGAATTGATGGCGCAGACGGTAGAAGACCCGTGGCGTGATGTCTCCCTTGATGTCAAGGCGCAGGTCGCGGCAGATGAAACGGGTGTCCCACTCTCCGTGATTGGCGTCCTCGGCCATCAGGCTCGATGCGAAGTTGATGTGGAAGTTAAAGGCGTCGGTCTTTTTCTCGAGATTGAAAATACGCTCGGCCAGGGATTCGGTGTCCTCGTCTTCACCGCCCATGCGTGTGTTATGGCCTTGGGCCATAGCTGTCAGTGTCAGCAGGCTTGTGAACAAGGCGAGAAGGAATGCTTTCTTCTTCATTATAGTTTTCGTGATGTGGTTTTTAAAAAATCAGGCTGCAAATTTACACAGAATTCCGAATTCTATGTAAATTTGCGCAATAATTCATTGATTAATCAACACGACGACATGCCAAATAACAGCAGAGAAAAGAAATTGCAGGCCTTCGGGCGGCTGCTCGACATCTTGGACGAGTTGCGCGTGAAGTGCCCGTGGGATCGCAAGCAGACCAACGAGAGCCTGCGTCCCAACACCATCGAGGAGACCATGGAACTCGCCGATGCTATCATGGGCGAAGACAATGATAAAATCCGTAAGGAATTGGGCGATGTGCTGCTGCACATCGTGTTTTATGCCAAGATTGGTGACGAGAAAGGACAGTTTGACATCGCCGACGTGTGTGATGCGCTGTGCGAGAAACTCGTTTACCGTCATCCGCATGTCTTTGGCGACGAAAAAGCCGATACGGCAGCCCAGGTGCTCAAGAACTGGGAACTGATTAAGATGAGCGAGAAGGATGGTAACAAGATGGTGCTCAGTGGGGTGCCCAGGAGTCTGCCGTCGCTCATCAAGGCCGAGCGCGTGCAGGAAAAGGCCGCAAACGTGGGCTTCGACTGGCAGCAGCGCGAGGATGTTTGGGATAAGGTAAAGGAAGAACTGGGCGAAGTGGAGGCTGAACTTCGTGGAAACGATGCAGCTGACCGTGAAAAGGAATTTGGTGATCTCTTCTTCTCGCTGGTTAATGCGGCTCGCCTCTATAACGTGCGTCCCGACAATGCCCTGGAGCGCACCAACCGCAAATTCATCGCCCGCTTCAACTACATCGAGCAAAAAGCTAATGAGCAGGGACGCCATGTCAATGAGCTCACTCTAGCCGAGATGGACGAGCTCTGGAACGAGGCCAAGGCCCAACACCTAGGCGAATAATGATTTAAAGAATAACTTTAAATATTGAATCATAATTAATTAACAACTAAAGACTAAAGAATCATGAAAGTCTGCGTTACCGAGAAACCCAGTGTGGCACGTGACATTGCCCGGCTATTAGGTGCCAGCGATAGGCACGATGGCTACTTTGAGGGCAATGGCTATCAGGTGACGTGGACGTTCGGGCATCTTTGCGAGCTCAAGGAACCTAACGACTACACTGACCAGTGGAAATGGTGGAGTCTGGGGCAGTTGCCCATGATACCGCAGCGTTTTGGCATCAAATTGAAGGACGATGAGGGTATAAAGAAACAATTCAACGTCATTAAGGGCTTGATTTCCAATGCCGATGAAGTCATCAACTGCGGTGATGCCGGTCAGGAGGGAGAACTCATCCAGCGATGGGTTTATCAAAAGGCTGAATGCGCTAAGCCCGTCAAGCGCTTGTGGATTTCGTCGTTGACCGATGAGAGCATCCGCAAGGGTTTCCAGGAGCTGAAGGATGCGCAAGAGTTTGATAATCTGTATTTTGCGGGTCTTTCCCGTGCCATTGGCGACTGGATCCTGGGAATGAATGCCACACGGCTCTATACGCTGAAGTATTCGCAATCGCGCGATGTGCTCTCGGTGGGCCGTGTGCAGACGCCTACGCTCGCCATGATTGTCGCCCGCCAGCGCGAGATAGAGAATTTCGTTCCTGAGAATTACTGGGAACTCAAGACCAAATACCGTGGCGTGACGTTTAACAGCACTCGCGGACGCTTCAAGACCGAGGGAGTGGCAAGCGATATCGTTGAGCAAATCAAGCAGTTACCGCTTGAGGTGACGTCGGTCGAGACCAAGAAAGGCCGCGAGGCGCCGCCGCGCTTGTTCGACTTGACAAGCCTGCAGGTGGAGTGCAACAAGAAGTTTGGCATGTCGGCCGACGAGGCCCTCAAGACCATCCAGTCCCTCTACGAGAAAAAGGTGACGACCTATCCGCGTGTCGATACCACTTACCTGAGCGACGACATTTACCCTCAGATTCCCGGTATCATGCAGGCCATGGTGCCGTATGCTAATCTGACCGCTCCCGTGCTGGCTCTCAACAAGTTGCCCAAGAGCAAAAAGGTGTTTGACAACAGCAAGGTCACCGACCACCATGCCATCATTCCCACCAATGTCAACCCGGCTACAGTGGCCTTGTCGCCCGAGGAAAAACGGGTCTATCACCTCATTGCCATCCGTTTTATCGCCGCTTTTTATCCTGACTGTGAGTTCAATACGACGACAGTCATGGCACAGGTGGGTGAGTATGGCTTCAAGGCAACGGGAAAAGAGATCCTCAAGCCAGGCTGGCGTGACCTGTATAATAAGCCAGGAGACAAAAATGCCGATGACGAAGGAAAGGAAAAGGCTGATGATGAGGATAATGGCGTAATGCCGCACTTCGAAAAAGGGGAGAGCGGACCTCATGAGCCCTCGGTGCTCAAGCGCACCACGCAACCGCCAAAACCCTATACCGAAGGTACGCTGCTGCGGGCCATGGAGACCGCAGGAAAGACCGTCGATGACGAGGAACTGCGCGACGCCATGAAGGAAAACGGCATTGGACGCCCCTCCACTCGGGCCGCCATCATCGAGACGCTGTTCAAGCGCCGCTACATCCGCAAGGAGCGTAAGAGTCTGGCGCCAACGATGGCTGGCATCCAGCTCATCGATATAATCCATGAACCATTACTTAAAAGTGCAATACTTACTGGCTTGTGGGAGAAAAAGTTGCGTGAGATAGAACGAGGCGAGTACAGCCCCGCCCAATTCATCGATGAGTTGAAGCAGATGATCGGTGAGATTGTGCTTAATGTGCTGCGAGACAACAGCGGGGGCAGCATCGCCGTTGAGCAAGGCAAGCCAGCCAAACCCAAATCACCATCGGGTGGGGAAGGTGGAGCCAAGAAGGCGAGGACACCCAGGCTGAAGAGCATTGAGGAGATCCCGTGCCCCGTGTGCGGCAAGGGGCATCTGGTCAAGGGCAAGACGGCCTTTGGCTGCAGTGAGTACAAGAACGGTTGCCACACCGTGCTGCCGTTCGCCGAGTATCCTGCCGATTCGACACCGGCCAAGCTCGCTCGCCTAGTCAAAAAGAATTTTAAGGAAAAGTAACAGCATCTGGCTTATGGAATTTAATGATGTGGTTCAGTATGTGCTGGCGGGGTTGATCGTTGCAGCCGCTGTGTTTGCCGTCGGGCGGGCTTTATGGCATGCCGCTCATGGCAAAAAGACGCAGCTAACTGCTTGTGCTGCATGCAAGTTGCAGGACATCTGCCGCAAACCGGAGAAATAATTTTGCACCGCTAAACGCAAAAGGTCGCTTGGATGAGTGGTTTAGTCACCGGTCTGCAAAACCGGGCACAGCGGTTCGAGTCCGCTAGCGACCTCAACAAGAAAGCGCAGGTTGATGATATCGGCTTGCGTTTTTTTGTGTTATATGATATTGTGAAAGACGGGGATGCAGTCTGTCTCTTAAAGGGATTATTTAGGTTTTGCCTTCCATCCTGTTGGATTAATCAGTGTTAAATTTCTATAAATTGCAACCGGCGTCATCAAATTCTTATCGAATTTCTTTGAAAAAAGCACCTTTTGCTGTACTTTTGTGCACATAAATTGGGGAAAAAAGGTGACTGGTGGCATCCCACAAGGGCGGCTTGTTAAAAATCGGTACCTTAATGACTTGAACCCCAATACGATATATATACCCATCTCCACTAGCTCATTATCGCGGTAGTGAGCCCCTGTTTTCGCATATTAAAAAAACTAACATAATGATAAGTAAATGGAATTACTTACCTCTAACATCCGACGAACGCATTGCCGAGGAGCAGCTGGCGGCCCAGTTCCCCAACTGCCCCGCGATCGCTCGGCTGTTGGTGCTCAGGGGCTTGAAGACTGCGGACGACGTCCACGACTTCCTCTACCCCTCGCTCCAGCAACTGCACGATCCGTTCTTGCTCAAGAACATGGACAAGGCGGTGGCAAGGCTGAATCACGCGTTAGGGGCCAAAGAGAAGATCATGGTGTATGGCGACTACGACGTGGATGGAACCACAGCTGTGGCGCTAGTGTATAAGTATCTTCAAAACATTTACTCCGATCTGCTTTACTATATCCCGACACGTGATGACGACGGGTATGGTATCTCGCTTCAGAGCATAGACTATGCAGCGTCTGTCGGAGTATCGTTGATTATTGTGCTCGATTGTGGCATCAAGGCGGTTGACGAGATCGCTTATGCCAAGGAGAAGGGCATAGATTTTATCGTGTGTGACCATCATGTCCCGGACGATATCTTGCCTGATGCAGCGGCAATCCTTAATCCCAAGCTCGTTGACGACACCTATCCGTTCAAGGGGTTGTCGGGGTGTGGCGTGGGCTTCAAGTTCATGCAGGCATTCTCGAAGAGCAACGGCCTGGGATCGATGTATAACCTCGATGCCATGCTCGATCTGGTGGCTGTGAGCATCGCTGCCGACATCGTGCCCATCACCGGTGAGAACCGCGTGATGATGTTCTATGGCCTGCGCCGTTTGAACAACAATCCCAACGTCGGCTTGCGTAGCATTATCCGCACCTGTGGCTTGAACCGTCATGAGCTCACTATCAACGACATCATCTTTAAAATCGGACCGCGCATTAACGCTTCGGGCCGAATGGAGTCAGGACAGGAATCTGTCGAGTTGCTTGTGAGCCGCAATATGCAGAGCGCCATGGAGATTTCCAAGCGCATCGACCAGTACAACAGCAGCCGCAAGGAACTGGATAGCCAGGTCACTGTCGAGGCCAATGAGATTATCGAGAGCCATGCCCAGGTGCTCGATGGCAAGAAACCCATTGTCATCTATGACCGCAACTGGCACAAGGGCGTCATCGGTATCGTTGCCGCAAGGCTCGCCGAGCTGTATTTCCGTCCCTCGGTAGTGCTGACCTACTACGCCGACGGAATTGCCACGGGTTCATCACGGTCGGTACGCGGATTTGATGTTTATACGGCCATCAAGTCGTGCCGTGACTTGCTGGAGACCTTTGGTGGCCACACCAATGCTGTGGGTCTTTCTATCAAGGAAGAGAATATACCCGAATTCAGGCGTCGTCTCACCGCTTATGTCGAGGAGCACATCCACGATGAGCAGGTGACTCCCGCCATGGATATCGATTGTGAAATCAAGTTTGGAGACATCAACGGCTCTCTGCTGCGTTACCTGCGCCTGCTCAATCCCTATGGCCCGGGCAACAGCAAGCCCGTCTTTGTGACCCGCAAGGTATATGATTCCGGCACCAGCAAGGTGGTGGGCAAGAAGAACGAGCACATCAAGCTCGACCTCGTGGACGAGGAGGGTAATAAGGTGAACAACGCCATCGCCTTTGGCATGGCACGTTATAATGACGCGCTCAAGTCGGGTAAGCCCATTGACATCTGTTACACCATCGAGGAGACCCGTCATCGCTCATCCACCAATGTTCAGCTCATGGTCAAGGCAATAAAACTTCACGAAGATGCCGAGCCCGACCAAGCCAATACTTGATATCCTCAAGAAGTATTGGGGATATGACGCTTTCAGGCCTTTACAGCAAGATATCATCGAGTCGGTCCTCGACGGGCGCGACACGTTGGGGCTGATGCCCACTGGAGGCGGCAAATCCATCACTTTTCAGGTACCTACGATGGCCATCGATGGGATGGCTCTCGTTGTCACGCCCATCATTTCGCTGATGAAGGATCAGGTGGATCGTCTGCGTTCCCTGAACATCAAGGCGACTTATCTGTATGCCGGCTTGTCGCGTGCCGAGGTGAACCGTACCTACGAGAAATGCCTTTACGGTAACTGCAAGTTCCTCTACGTTTCGCCTGAACGCCTGCAGTCCCAGTCTTTCCTGGAAAGGCTGCGGCAGATGCCCGTTCAACTCATCGTCGTTGATGAGGCACATTGCATCTCGCAATGGGGCTATGATTTCCGCCCCTCATTCTTGCGCATCGTCCAGGTGCGCAAACTGTTCCCCAAGGCTCCCGTCCTGGCGCTCACCGCCACGGCCACGCCTGTAGTGGTCGAGGACATTCAGCGTTGCCTCGGTTTCAAGGCTTCTAACGTGTTCTCGATGAGTTTTGCCCGCAGCAATCTGTCATACGTTGTGCGGAATACCGAGGAAAAACTGACGGAACTGGTGCACATCCTGCGCTCGGTGCCAGGCACGGCAATCGTGTATGTGCGCTCCCGCAAGCGCACCAAACAGATCAGTGACGAGCTCAACCGCATGGGCATACACGCCGATTATTACCATGCCGGCCTCTATGTCGAGGACAAGGAAGACAAGCAAAACAAGTGGAACCGTGACGAATGCCGTGTGATGGTGGCGACCAACGCTTTCGGCATGGGCATTGACAAGCCCGACGTGAGGCTCGTTGTTCACGTGGATATCCCCAACTCCCTCGAGGAATACTATCAGGAGGCGGGTAGGGCAGGACGCGATGGCAAGCGCTCGTTTGCCGTGTTGCTGGTCAAACATACCGACCAGCGTACCCTGCACCGCCACGTCACCGAGGCTTTTCCCGATAAGGACTTCATCCGCAATGTTTATGAGCGTGTGGGTAACTTCCTGGGTGTGAGCCTGGGTGAAGGCTTCCAACAGATGTATGACTTCAACTTCAACCTGTTTTGCCGCACGTTTGACTTGCCGGTATTGCCCACGCACAACGCCTTGAAAATCCTGACTCAGGCAGGATACATCGAGTTTGTCGAGGAAATCGAGACTCAGTCTCGCGTGATGATTCTCGCCCGAAAAGAGGAACTCTATGACTTGGATACTCAGACACCTGGCTCCGATCAAGTGCTGCAAGCCATACTGCGGCTCTACTCGGGTCTGTTTGCCGACTACGTGTTCATCAACGAGGATGTTATCGCCTTCCGCACCGGGTTTGATCAGGAAACCATCTACAAGTCATTACTCGAGCTCACCCGCATGCACATCCTCCACTATGTGCCACGCAAACGCACACCTTATATCATATATACCACCTCGCGCGAAGAGCCCAAACATGTCCTTATTCCCAAGGCCGTCTATGAGGACTTGCGCCAGCGCATGAGTGACCGCATCGAGGCCATCATTAACTACGCTTACAGTGATATGGGGTGTCGCGAACGCATGCTGCTGGGCTACTTTGGCGAAATGCAGCACGATGACTGTGGTCATTGCGACCTGTGCATCGATCGGCGCAAGCGGGGCGATCACAGCCCTGACGATGTTCAGCAGGGCATCCTCTACATGGCTGGCCAGCGTCCCCGCCGTCTGGAAGAGTTCCTCGACACGTTGTCGTTCCCTAAAGATGAAATTATCGCCATGCTCTCGTTCCTGGTCGATGAAGGTTACGTCGAGCACCTCGATGACGATACTTACCGCAAAATAAAGTGAGTTTGAAGACTCATCGAATAAAGTAGAGACGCAAAATCTTGCGTCTCCATTTGTGGGTGGTACTAAATTCCAACACTGAGACGCAAGATTTTGCGTCTCTACTGGCACTAAAAAAGGCGATGCCTGGTGGCACCGCCTTTTTTATAATGTGAGAGTCAATCAATTACTTGATTACCTTAACAGCGCTGTGGCTGCCGTCGGTGTAGGTGGTCACAACGATGGTGATACCGTTGATGTCCTTCATTTCCTGACCCATGATGTTGTAGTAGCGAACGCCAGCAACAACCTTATCCACGTCGTTGATGAGTTCCTCAACAGCGCCAGTGCCGTTGCCGTTGGTCAAGCGGTAAACAGTGATGTTGCCGCCAGGATAGTACTGATAGATGGTCACGCCATTCTCGTCAACCTCGGCATTCAGCCAGTCGGCCTGGAAGCCGTTAGCGTTGCCAGTAACTGTCGTAGCAACCTCAACAATGGGCTCCTCGGCACCAGCCTCGGCGATAGCAAAGCCGTTCTGGTAGTCGGGCATGGTGGGATAGATGAAGTATTCCTTGCCTTCCCAAATGAAGGGGAAGATGCCGTTGGCATGTCCCTTGCCGGGCAGCACGATGGGGGTGGCTACCAGGTTGTCACCGTCAAACGCCAGCTTGCTGGGATTGCCGCTGCGGTAAGCAAAGATCAGAACATCCTCCTCGTTGAGGTCGTTAAAGTAGTTGATCACGGTCGAGGTTTGGCCAACCAGGCCGTCACAAGTTGCCGTGTAGCACTCATCAACGTTTACTTCACCACCAGTGATGGTCATGATAGCAACACCGTTGGTAAAGGGATCCGTGCCCGTATTACCGCCAGTCATGTAAAGAGCACCGTCTTCCATCAGGTTGCCCTTGGCAAAGCCGATGAAGTCGCAACGGCCCAGCAGACCGCACTCCTCGGGAACGGTGTATTCCTTCACCTCGTTGGTCTCGGGATTGATGACCTTGATGGTGGCCTCTACCCAGCCGCCGGGGAAGGCAGCGTTGCTGACAACGATGTTGCCGGCCTCGTCGCGGGTGATACCGCAGTTGGCACCACCTGCAAATTCCATATTGGCGATACCGTTCTCATCGACAACGACAACCTTCTGGTCAGCCTTGTTGTTGATGTAGAACTTGCCGTTCATACCGAAGCCCTGACGAACGTCACCGGTAATAGAGGCGTCAAACGGAGTAGCAAGCTCCCAAACCTTCTCGATCTTGTAACCCTCTTCTACGGGAGGCTCTTCACCAGCCTTCTCAATCATCATGGTCTTTTCCTCGAGGTTCACGGTCACGTCATAGGTGCCTGCGGGAACCTTAAAGCTGTTGGTCTGGCCAAAGTTGCTCAATTCGAGGGTGATGCCGTACAGGTCCTCGCTCAAGAGGTATGCATCTTCAATAGCGCCAAGGCGATAGCCGCCAATGCTGCTCCAGTCACCACTGTTCTCGCTCAACTTGGTTGTGAATGAGAAGAAGCTGTAACCGATGTTGTCATTTTCGTCGGTGTTCTCGCCAGCGGTAGTAATCTGGGCAGTGAAGATGTTCTCATCCTCGGTGTCCATTTTCACACCTACGCTGGGATCCCAACCGTTACCGTTCACCTCGCCCAGGATATAGAGTTCACCGGTGCGGGGATCAAACGAACCGGCCTTCTCGGCAACGGCGTTAACATCCTTGGTGTCGGGGTTGAAGGTGATGGTCACGTCATAGATGCCAGGCTCGTCAACAGTGACAACATAGTTCTCGGTGGGCCAAGCATAGCCCCAGCTGGCGTCGTGGTTAGCAACAACCTTGAACGCCATCTCGCTGCCGGCCAACTCGCAACCATACTTGGTCAGGGCATAGGTACCGTCTTCGAGCTTGATCATGTCGTTGTTCACATTGGTGGGATCCCATTCGGTGCCGAAAATAGCAGCGGGGGCACCAGCTACCGTGAAATGTTCAAAGACGATAGGAATTACATTACCTTCAATCTTGAACTTCTTGATATAGGGGTTGAAAGTGAATACATACTCGCTACCAGTTCCCGTGAACTTGTAGGACTTGTCACCACCACTCGGAGCATCGTACCACTGATCAACACCAACCTCTACGTCGCTGCCCGAAGGACCATAGCGATATTCGCTGTTGAAAACGTTCCAATCTGAATTAAGTCCACTGGCAAACACGAAATAGATCGTATTGCTGATTGTGGCTTTGTAGCTGTAACTGCCGTCATTGTTCATGTACATCTCGACACCGTTTCCCGGGTCCCAATTGCCGAAGGGATCACTGCCCACAATGTAGTAAGCTGCCTGCGATGAGAAGGCAAGCATCACCGTCATTGCAAAAAGAGTAAAGATTTTTTTCATAGACTTGAATTAATAATTAAAAATGAAACTTATGATAATTAAAACTAAATATAGTCTTTATTGAAACCATTGCGTTCAAGAAAACATATCTTGAATTATCAATTTGCAAAGATAATGATGATATTTTTCCCAAACAAATCTCAGTGAGATAATTTTGAAAAATATTATTCAATCAAGTGGTTGTTGATTAGATTTTTGGGCTTTTAGAATCATGTATGCCTCAATAGGTGCAAAATTTTTCAGAAAAAATGATTTGGTCGGGAAAATAGTTGTAATTTTGCGGCTGTTTTTAGAAGGCTTATAAAAACAGAACTGTTATATTATTTTTTTGGTTAAAATGGCAGATAAAACTGAAAAAGCTAAAGTCCAGTTCCGGCAGAGCATCGTTGTGCGCTTCTCGGGCGACAGCGGCGATGGCATGCAGCTGGCTGGCAACATTTTCTCTAATGTGAGTGCGGGACTGGGTGACCGCATCTCTACTTTCCCCGACTATCCCGCCGAGGTGCGTGCCCCGCAAGGTTCGCTGGGTGGTGTCTCCGGTTTCCAGGTTCACATCGGCCACGGTGTGCACACTCCTGGCGACGAGTGCGATGTTTTGGTGGCTATGAACCCCGCAGCCCTCAAGGTCAACGCACAGTTCCTGCGCAAGGGTGGTGCCGCTATCGTGGATATCGACACCTTTACCCAAGCCGGACTCGACAAGGCTCTCTACACGACCAATGAGCCTTATGAGGAGCTGAACCTCAGGGCACAGGTCATCGAGGCTCCCATCACCACTATGGTCAAGGAGGCGCTCAAGGACACGGGCATGGACCTGAAGGCCCAGCTCAAGTGCCGCAACATGTTTGCCCTGGGTCTTGTGTGCTGGCTCTTCAACCGTCCCATGGAAGCTCCGTTGAAGTTCTTGAAGGCCAAGTTCGCTGACAAGCCCGAAGTGTATGCCGCCAACGAACTGGTTATCAAGGGTGGCTATAACTACGGTCACAATATTCACGCCACGGTATCAACCTACCGTATCCAGAGCGATGAGGTGCGCCCCGGTACCTATACCGACGTCAGCGGCAACAAGGCCACTGCATGGGGCCTGATTATGGCATCTGAGATGAGTGGACGTCCTCTGTTCCTGGGCTCCTATCCCATCACTCCTGCTACCGACATCCTGCATGAGCTGGCTAAGCGCCGTGACTTGGGCGTCAAGGCCATTCAGATGGAAGATGAGATCGGTGGTATTTGCTCGGCTGTCGGTGCCGCTTTTGCCGGTCATCTGGCAGTTACCACGACCTCGGGTCCCGGTTTGGCGCTCAAGAGCGAGGCACTGGGACTGGCCGTGATGGCCGAGTTGCCCCTCGTGCTCGTTGACGTGCAGCGCGGTGGTCCCTCGACCGGTCTGCCCACCAAGACCGAGCAGACCGACCTGCAGCAGGCGCTGTATGGACGCAGTGGTGAGAGCCCTCTGGTAGTGCTCGCCGCCGCTTCGCCCACCGATTGCTTCAAGATGGCTTTCCAGGCAGCACGTCTGGCCATCGAGCATATGACTCCCGTCATCCTGTTGACCGATGCGTTCATCGCCAACGGTTCATCGGCATGGCGTGTGCCCGAGGAGGGTGAATATCCCGTCATCAAGCCCAACTATGTGCCTGAGGCCCTCAAGGAGACTTGGACGCCGTTCATGCGCAATGCGCTGGGCATCCGCTACTGGGCTATCCCCGGTACCAAGGGGCTGGAACACGTGGTCGGCGGCCTGGAGAAAGACTACAACCTGGGTGTCTTGAGCAATGACCCCATCAACCATGCCCACATGGTTGAGACCCGCCGCATGAAGATTGCCAACGTGGCTAACGATATCCCCGAACTCAAGCTCAAGGGCGACCCTGGTGCCGATACCATCATCCTGGGTTGGGGCAGTACCTATGGCCACATCCTGGATGCCGTTAACCGCTTGAACGCTGAGGGCGTGCGCATTGCGATGACCCACATCCGCTATATCAACCCGCTGCCCAAGAACACCGCCGAGCTGTTGAGCCGTTTCAAGACGGTGATTGTGGCTGAGTTGAACACTGGCCAACTGGCCAGCTATCTGCAGAGCAAGATACCTAACCTGAACATCTGCCACATCAACAAGGTGCAAGGACAGCCGTTCCTGGTTCAGGAAATTGTTGACGGAGTTAAAAACATCATGATGGAGGAGGAATTGTAATGGAACAGAACACCAATAACCAAGAAATGGCTTACAAGCCACTGGATTACAAGAATAACCAGCCCATTCGCTGGTGTCCGGGCTGCGGTGACCATGCCGTGCTCAATGTCTTGCTCAAGTCGATGGCCCAGCTGGGTATCCCTCCCGAGAAGACTGCCGTGATTTCGGGTATCGGTTGCAGCTCACGTCTGCCTTACTATACCAATACCTACGCCTTCCACACCATTCATGGCCGTGGTGGCGCTGTGGCAACCGGTTTCAAGACCGCTAACCCCGACATGACCGTATGGCAGGTGTCTGGCGACGGTGACTGCCTCGCCATCGGTGGTAACCACTTCATCCACGAGGTGCGCCGCAACATCGACGTGAACCTGCTGCTGTTGAACAACCGCATCTACGGCTTGACCAAGGGTCAGTTCTCGCCCACGAGCGCTCGCGGTTTCAAGTCCAAATCGTCGCCCTATGGTACGACCGAGGATCCTTTCGTGCCCGCCGAGTTGACCTTTGGCGCACGCGGTACGTTCTTTGCACGCAGCATGGACGTGGAACTGAATATCAGTCAGGAAGTGATGATGGCGGCTGCCCGGCACAAAGGCTGTGCCGTGGTGGAAATTCTGCAGAACTGTATGATTTTCAACAACGGCATCCACAGCTATATCACTGACCGTGAGCATCGTGCCGACCGCACCATCCATCTCGTTCATGGCGAGAAGATGATCTTCGGTAAGGACAACAACCGTGGTCTTGTGCAGGACGGTTTCGGACTGAAGGCCGTGACTATTGGTGAGGATGGCTACACCATCGACGATGTGCTCGTGCATGATGCACATTGCGAGAGCAACTTCCTGCACCAGATGCTGGCCAAGATGGATGGCACCGACTTGCCCGTCGCTTTGGGCGTGATCCGTGCCGTTGAGGCTCCGACCTATGAAACCGCCGTTGCCGAGCAGGTCGAAGAGGCTAAGAAGATGCACGGCTTCACCTGCCTGCGCGATGTGATCATGGCAGGCGACACCTGGGAAGTCGAGTAAGGAAAGTATTTAAATCAGGGCATTGATGGTGCCCATGATGCAACCCAATAGGGCTCCGAGCCACACGATGGCGCGGAGCTCTTTTTTCATCACGTCCAGGATGATGGCCTCGGCCTCGTTCATGTCCATTTCGTTGATGCGTTGCTCGATAATGGCGCTGATGTCGATGTCTTGAAGGATGCGAGGCAGATGCTCGGTGATGATGGTGCGGTAGGCACTGAGCACACCATGCTTGATTTGTGCCACTTGCTCGTTGCGGCCTGTGGTGAGCTGGCTCATGGTCATGCCCATCAGGTTGTCGGCCTCGGTGGTGACAAGGTCATGAATCATCTGATGGGTGTTGTTTTGCAGAATTTCGTTGATGTGCTTGGCCAGGGTCTTCTCGATGGGTTGGGCAAATCCTGCCAATAGCTTGTCGGCACCGAACAGTCCTGCCACACTGTTGCGGGTCTTTTCCATGACGTGTTCGGTCGCCATGTGGGCGATGCTGCTTCCCAGGTCGCTGTTCTGTAACTTGGAAGACACCATCTTGACGACACCACTGGTGACGTCATCGCGCATGGCGTTGATGTCGTCACTCGACAGGTAATGGCTAGCAAACTGCTCGATGGTCTCGTCGTTTCCCTGTTGTGTGGCGACAAACTCATCGATGGCGCCTTCGATTTTTACACGCATGTCCTCGCTCAACAGGCTTTTCTCCAGCACCTCGCGGTTCATCAGGTTCTCGCTCACCGCCTTGCCGATGGCGCTGGCCAGGCGGGCTTTCTCCTTGGGAATAATGCCTGGGGTGAACGGCACGTGAATGCCCATGATGTATTTGGCCTGGTGGGGCCTGAACAACATGCGTATAGCGACATAGTTGGTGATATAGCCGATGACAGCGCCCACAGCTGGCCCAATGAAATAGTGTAACATGATTCTAATGAATAGTTGAGACGGGGCTTAACTCACCGCAGGTCAACGATTGGTGAACCAGCGGGAACTTGTGATTTGTCAAACGTGAAAGTGCTTGACGGCAACGACTTATGCTTGTAGCCGGTAATCTTAATGGTATAGACCGACTTGTCCTTCATCTCGAACCGGGCGGTGCGCAACAGCGACGTGGTCTCGTCGAAGTAGAGCCACAATGTCTTGATGTTGTCTTTCTTCTTAGGGGTGAGCTTGATGACATAGGTATTGGCGGTCTTGGCTTTGGCGCGCTTCAAGTTGAAGTTGGCCTTGAAGTGCTGTACTGCCGCAATGGGGTTGGTCATCTGCAGTTCGTCAGGCGTTGGAGACGTGACATTCACTTCTTCGGTGACAGGCGACCATGACCATTGGGTCTTTCCGTCATACCAGCACTTGGCCTCGGGTGAGATGATGCGGAACTTGGTGCCCTGCATAGTCAGGGTGCCCTTGCTGGTACCCTGAGCGGTCGTGATGCTGTAATTGGCAGTGATGCCGCCACCCACGTTGATGGCTGCCACACACTTGTCGAGCATCGCTTGAGGTGTCTGCGCCTGTGCGAAAAGGCCGACCGTAATAGTCAGGATTGCAATAAATATCTTCTTCATTGTCATAGTCCAGTTTTTTTAAAATTTTTCTAGATTATCTAGAGCATCTAGATTGCAAAAAGAGTGCCAACCCAGTTTAGGGGTGGCACTCTTGTGAAGTTTTATCTGGTGAACAGCTGGTCGATGTCCATGGGGCTCACAAGCACTTGACGGGGCTTGCTGCCCTGGGCGGGACCAACGATTCCGGCATGTTCCATCTGGTCCATCAGGCGTCCAGCACGGTTGTAGCCGATTTCGTAGCGGCGCTGCAGCGACGATGTGCTGGCAGTGTTGCTCATGACAACAAAGCGGACGGCCTCCTCGAATAGCGGATCCCTGTCTTTGACATTACCCACGTTGGCATCGCTGCCACCGCCCTCGTCATTGCCCACATATTCGGGCAGCATGTAGGGCACCTCGTGGTTGATATCACGGTCGTTATCTTCCTGTTCCTTGATGAAATCGCAAATGCGCACGATGTCGGGCGTATCGACAAACGGGCACTGCAGGCGGGTCACTTCACCATCGATCTGGAACAGCATGTCACCGCGGCCAATGAGCTGCTGTGCGCCTCGGCGGTCGATAATGATCTGGCTGTCGATACCCTGGGCCACGGCAAATGCGATGCGGCCTGGGAAGTTACCCTTGATAAGACCGGTAATGACCTTGGATGACGGGCGCTGAGTGGCGATAATCATGTGGATACCCACGGCACGCGCCTTCTGGGCGATGCGCACCAGCGGTGTCTCCACCTCCTTGCCGGCGGTCATGATCATGTCGCTGAACTCATCGATGATGCCTACGATGTAGGGCATGTAGGGATATTTCTTTTCGCCATGCTCGTCGCGCACCTCGCGCAGTTCATGGCGCCACTTGTCGTTATAGTCGGTGACGTTGCGCACCTTGGTCTCTTCGAGCAGGCGGTAGCGGTCTTCCATCTCCTGCACGAGGCTGTTCAGCGTCTTGATGACGCGGTCGGTGTCGGTAATGATGGCTTTCTCCTCACCCGGCGCCTTGGCAAAGTAGTATTTCTCCAGGTCGGCATACACGCTGAACTCCACGCGTTTGGGGTCCACCAGGACAAGCTTCAGCTCTGACGGACCTTTCTTGTAGAGCAGTGACGTGATAATGGCGTTCAAGCCAACAGATTTACCTTTACCGGTAGCGCCTGCCACAAGCAGGTGAGGCATCTTGGTCAGGTCGGCGATAAAGACTTCGTTGCTCACCGTGCAGCCTAGGCACATGGGTAGTTTGGCACGGCTCTCCTGGAATGCCTTGGAACCCAGTACCTCGCGCATGGGAACCACTTGCGGGTCACGGTTAGGCACCTCGATGCCGATGGTGCCCTTGCCGGGCATGGGCGCGATGATTCGGATGCCCAGGGCGGCCAGACTCAAAGCGATGTCATCCTCCAGGCCGCGTATCTTGTTCACGCGCACACCGTCCTGCGGCACGATTTCGAACAGGGTCACCGTTGGGCCCACGTGAACCATGATCTCCTTGATCTCGATACCATATTTGCTCAACGTGTCGCGGATGCGTTCCTTGTTCTCGTCTTGTTCCTGCTTGTCCACGCTGTTGGGGTTCATGCGGATGTCCTGCAACAGGTCCAGGGTGGGGAAGCGGTAGTGACGGTACTCGCCTGTCGGGTCGTGAGGATTGGTGACGTCGGTGCTGGCGGCAATGGGTTTCAGGTGGGCTGTTTCACCCTCATTGCTACCTCCGCGGTCATTGTTGGCCCTGGTGCGCGGCTTGCGCATCTTGGCTGCCAATGGGTTTTTAGAGGGTTTCTCCTCTTCCTGCAAACTGCCGGTCGCAACTTGCTGCTCTCCGCCCAGGAAGGTGGATTCGCCAGGTTGGATGACTACCTTTTCAGCTTCTTCCTTGCTGCGGCTGCGTTTCTTGCCAATCTCCCGTTGAAGTTGCTGGTACAGGGCATTAAAGGTCTTGTAGGTGAGCATGACCCACAACATGAAAATCACAAGGTTAACGGCAATCATGCCATACATGCCCACCAATCCCAACAGCCATTTGTTGGCATAGAAGCCGAAGTAGCCTCCAAGCGGGAAGAAGGTGATGGGTTTCATGAAATAGGTCGCCGCTCCCACCATCATCGAGAAGGTGAAGATGCTGAACAGGCACACCAGGGTGTAGGAGAAGAAATGGGCCTTCTTACCCTTGCGCACGAGTCGCATGCCTAGCGTGAGCAGCCACACGACGATGATGAAGGCGGCCACGCCAACACCGCTCGAGATAAAGAAGTCGCTGATCGACGCTCCGGCAGCGGCACCCGCATTGCGGATCTGATCAGGCACTTGGGCATTCTCGATCATCGAGTAGTTGGCGATGCGGTTCTGGTCACTCATCCCTGCCGACAGGAAAAACGACAGGAACGAAATCAGCAGGTAAATACCTAGCAGCAGCAGGATGATGCCCGTGACAAAGCGCAGCCTGCCATTCTGGAAAAACGCCAGAAAACGTTGCCACTTGGTAACATTCTCGTTGTCGATGGCCTCTTCCACTTCGCGTGACCTGCGGTATTCTTCTGACTTCTGTACATTGGTGATGTCGGGACCGAAAAACTCCTGATTATCACTCATTTTCTTATTGTGGTTGCTTTGACTTTTGCTCATTATTGCTATCGATTTATTGGGGCCGTAAAATTACAAAATAAAATTGATTTACAAACGCAAACCACGCACTTTTTTTCACATTTCCACAAAAAAATAGCGGTGTGTCGTCATTGCCGATGGCAAATGATAACACACCGCTTGTCGCACAGACAGCGAAGCCTATGATTTCAAGCGCTCAATAGCATATCAATCAGCCTCGTGGCATCGTCAATCATGATGAGGCTGTCTCCATTCAAGTCGGCGTTTCCCTGGTTGATGACGACCGTGTCGTCAAGCAGGTAGTCAACGAGTACAGTGACGTCGGTGATGTTGACATCACCATCGTCATTCACGTCTCCGAGCCGCATACTCCCCACGACACAGAAACTGTCATTGAATTCAACTTCCTCGCCTGGCAGCGTTGTGAAACGGATGTTTGAAAGCATGATAAATGCCGGAGCGGCAAAATCTTCTCCTGCGGTGACATTCATGGTCACCAAAGGGCCGCTGTTTCCGCTAAATGGCTTTATGCCGATGGAATAGGACATTATCCTGATGGTTCCGTCTTGCCCGGCGTTGACTGCAAAGACGTGATCACTTCCCTTGCGGTTGGTCAGGGCGATAGGAAAAGATCCATTCTCCTTGATGATTTCCAATCCTCCTGTCAGATGGATGTCGGCTTGAAATGCGGTGTATTCCACCTCGTTATCGAGCATAATCGACACTTGGCGGGTCTGACCGGTAGAGATTGAAAAATCATTGATATAAAAACGGTCGGTTGCGGTGCCCGATAAAGACACCGCAACGACCATGAGAGCTATGAGAACTCTTTTCATTCCTCTTGATTATCTCAACTCGAGTTTTGCGGTTACGCCACCAGCATTAACTGCATAAACGCCAGAGTTTTGGGTCGGGAATACGTTGCGTCCGGCATGTGCCTTGACAAGCTGGGTGCGACCGGCCATGTCGGCAATGAGGACAGTCATATCCACAGCGCATTCAACGATAATGTCATGTCCGTCACCGTAGATGCGGGGAGCGGCCTTCACTTCCTTGACGTGAGTGGCGTTATTGTTCACCTTGAGGGCAAAGATGTCGAAATTGAACATTTGTCCGCTCATGCCGACCATCTCGATGCGGTCAATAACGATCTCGCCTGCGACATTGCGATTGGCAGTCACGTTAAAGGTGAACAGTGCGCCGTCATGGCCTGCAATAGCATCGGTGACAGGCGAGTAGCACAGGACGCGCATCTTGCCGTCGCCAATGGGCACAGCTTCGATGGTGTGGTTGCCGGCTCGGCCGGTCAAGGTAAAGTCGCTTGCTGTCATACCCTCTGGCAGGCTCATCTCGAACTGGAATGCCGTGTATTCGCTCACATTATCAAGCTTGATGGCTACGGTGCGGGTCTCACCATCGCCGATGGTGATGTCATCGCCACTCAAGCAATCGTGGGTAAACTCAAATGATGGCATGCGGCGAGGCATATTCATTTGGGCGTTCATCACCAGACGTGAAATCAGTACCACATCGGTCACGGTGATGTTTCCATCGCCATTCATGTCGGCGGCCTCAAATACAAACGGTGTCGGGTTCTGGTTCAGAATGTAACGTGCAGTGGTTACCACATCGGTCACGGTGACCGAGCCGCTCTTGTTGGCATCGCCAATGATGAAGGAGTAGGCGGTGACTTGGCAAGTGGCGTCATCGATGCGCAGCTCCTGATCGTCGGTGGTGGTCCACAGGCTGTTGGTCAGGACAATGGGGTATTCTCCATTAAGACCGTCACGGGACTTGATCGTGATGTTGAAGAGCACACCGTCGTTACCTGCAAACGGCTGCAATGAGGGCGAGAAGCAGATCAGGCGAACCACATGATCAGTAATGTTGCTGGCCATAATGGTGTGGTCACTGGTCACACGGTTGCTCCACTCAACAGCATAGTCGCCATTCTCTTGAACAACCTCAAAGCCATCAGGCAGGTAGATGTCCGTCTGGAATGCGGTGATAGCCGAACTGTTGGTCATCGTCACGGGAATAACGAACGTGTCGCCGCTGAAGATGCTGATGTTGTCGCTCATCGTGAACTTGTTCTCGACAACCGGATCGGGGTCAGGATCTGGACCATACCAGTCACTCGTGACTGTCGTGGTCAAGGTCGTCGGCATCAACTGGCAGATTTCTCCACGGGTGTCCTTGCCGCTGCTGGCCTCGGTATGAACCGTAATTTCACCGCCTCGGAATTCAGGACCTACGTTGAAAGTGACTTTAATCATCTCATCGTAATCTCCCGGATCCCATTTCACGACGCCATAGGTCTCCCATTGGTCATCCTGAAGCCAGTAACCGGCAATGGTGTTGGCGCCGACAAAACGGGTTAATTCCTCGTTGAACCTGAACAAGGTATTGTAGTAATCTAATGTTCCCGTTTTATCGTAGTAGGGGATAGTCTGGTCTGAGCCAGCTTCGGCACTTACAGGAGTGAGGCCTTCTGGGTAAGTCAATTCAATGAAAAAGGCACTCACATAGTAGTCAAAATGGGCTTTGATGGGCACGGTAATCTGGGTGCCGATCTGATTTCTGTTCACATTGAAGTCCTCAATGTACAGATACTCATAAGCACTGGCGCTTGAGATCATGAACAAGGCAAAAAAAGCAAGAATTAGCTGTTTCATAACATGATACTTATGTTTAGTTAGTAATAATTAAACGAGGTTCTCTCGGTACAAACTTACATCTTCTTCTAAAAAGAAGCAAGAGAATTATGCGTTTTCTTGAGAAATCTCTAATAGTTTTCAGAAAAGTGTCAAATATTTTTACACTTTCCCTAAGCTTGTCATGAATGTACAGCTACTCTTTTTGGGTGAAAGGGCGGCTTTAGTCTTTTTTCCAGAAGGAGCGGGTGAAGATGACAAGGACGGTGAACAGTTCGAGACGTCCCACCATCATTTCAAAGGCCAGCACCCATTTGGCGGCTGGATGAAGCACTACCCAGGAACTGCTTGGACCTGTGACGCCATGACCGATACCCACATTGCTGATCGCCGACATTGATGTGTACATGGCATCAAAGACGGGTATGCCAAAGAATGTCAGGTACAGTGCCACCACCATGATAATGAGGATATAAACCGTGAAGAAAGTGTTCACCTTACTCACTACATGTGCAGGCACAGGTTTGCCATCGATATGCACGGCGCGCACCGAGTTGGTGTGCAGCACGCGGTAAAACTCGTTGGCCGTGTTTTTCAAGAGCACGATCAGGCGGTCCATCTTAGCGCCACCCGAGGTCGATCCTGCCATGCCGCCAAAGAACATCATCACCATCAGCACCACAGTGACAAACTCGCCGCTGTCCTCGTAGTCAAACGTCGAGAAACCTGTCGAAGTGATGGCCGACAGTGTGTCGAACGCGCTATAGACGAAGCGGTCGCCATGGGTGTCAAGAAAGCCCTTGTAGCCCATGTAGGCAAAAATGGCCACCGTGGTGATGAGTGTCGTCATGCAATACCAGCGCAGGGTATTATTGTGCTTGATGCGCTTGAAGTTGCCGCGCATTGCTGCAGCGATGATCGAGAAACTGATGCCACCGATAAACATGAAGATGATGACCACGATGAACACATAACTCGAATGCCAGTAGTCCAGGCCGATGTTCTTGGTGGAATAGCCACCCGTCGAGGTTGTGGTCAAGGCATGACAAACAGCATCAAAAAAGTCCATCGGACCAAAATACAGCAGCGCCGTCAACAGTGCGGTCAAGCCGATGTAGATGAGCCATAAGTCTTTTGCTGTCTGGCTCACGCGCGGGCGCAGTCGCTCGTGCGTGATACCCGTCACCTCGGCATTGAACAGGGCAATGCCTCCTTTCTGGTTCAGCATGGGGATGACGGCAAGGGTAAACAGGATGATTCCCATACCTCCAATCCATTGTGTCATGGCACGCCAGAACAGCACGCCATGCGGTATCTCCTCAACATAGCGGATTACGCTAGACCCGGTTGTAGTGAACCCGGCCATCGTCTCAAAGAAGGCGTCGGTCACATTATCAAATGTGCCGCTGAACAGGTAGGGCAACATGCCAAAGATGGAGAAGAAGACCCAGATGATGCCTGTAAGCATGAGTCCTTCGCGTTTGTGCATCGATGTGCTGTGCGGCTTGATGCCAAAGGCCATGATAACGCCTACAGCGGCGGTAATGGCACAACTGTAAATGAAGGCACGAAGCGACGTGGCCTCGTTGAACCACCACGATACGGCAAGCGGCAACAGCATGAAAGCCGCTTCGATGAGCAGCAGCCAGCCCTGCATACGCATCACGATGGCAAAATTGATATTTTGGTTGGATCGCTTCGGCATGGTTGTTATGAGAAATATTTGTCGAGTTTGTGCATCGCCCCCTGCAGGCAGAAGACCACTACGTGGTCACCGGCCTGGATGCGTGTGTTGCCGTTCACGAGCTGTCCCTTGCCGTCACGCACGAGACCGGCTATAGTGAAATCACGGCTCAACTTCAGGTCCTTAACGTCGGAACGGGTCACGCGGTCTCCCTCTTCGACAATGACCTCGGCAACTTCGGCATCGGCCAGGGCAAGGCAACGTGCGTTGTCCTCATCGGCATCAATCAGAATCTGGTAGATGCGGCTTGATGCCAGCAGTTTCTTGTTGACGATGGTGCCGATGTTGAGAGCCTCGGCCTCATAGATGAATTGGATGTCCTCGACCTGGGCGATGGTTTTGGGAACACCGTTGGTCTTGGCAATCATGCACTCCATCATGTTGACCGCGCTATTATCGCCCAAAGCGATAAAGGCGTCATAGTAGCTCACGCTCTCTTCCTCACTCAGTTCTGTGTCGCGGAAATCGCCCTGCACGATTTTGCAGTTGGGATATCGTTGTGCCAGATAGTCACATCGTTGCAGGTCGCTCTCGATGATTTTTATGTCCACTGTCTTGCCGAGTTTCTTGATCAGCTGCTCGGCAATGTCGTTTCCTCCTACAACGAGCACATTGTCCACTGGCGACTGCGTCTTGCCGCACACCTCGCGCACTTCATCGATGTGGTCGCGTGTGGTGGCGATATAGACGATGTCGTTTTCCAGTACACGGTCATCGCCGCGTGGGATGATGATCTCACGGTTACGTTTGATAGCTGACACATGCAGGAAGTGGCTGATGTCGGCCAAATCCTTGAGCATGTGGTTGACTATTTGGGCGTTGGAACGGATTTTCACACCCACGACAATGAGCTCACCGTCAAATAGCTCAAACCAGTTCCTGGCCCATGTGCGCTTGAGAGCGCTCGCGATTTCCTTGGCCGCCAACATTTCGGGATAAATGAGATGGTCAATGCCCAGGGTGGTGAAGTGCTCGCGCCAGTTGGCGTTAAAGAACTCATCGTTATCGATACGGGCGACAGTTTTTTTAGCGCCCAATCGTTTTGCCATTGAGCATGACAGAATATTGCGCGCCTCACTCTTGGTCACTGCGATGAACAGGTCACAATATCCTGTCTTGATGGCATTCAGGTCGCTGAACGAGATGGCGCTTCCCTGATGAGTCAGCAGGTTGTAATTCTCCAATGGCTCCAGCTTCTTGTTTTCGGGGTCCATGACGATGATGTCCTGTTCCTCGTTGCTGAGCATCTTGGCCAAATGGGTCCCGACTTCTCCTGCTCCGGCGATTACAATTCTCATTGTCCTTTATACTTGTTGGTTAATAGTCAATTACTTTCTTTCATCTCAAGGATGGCGTTCTCCAGCGACTGGGCATCCATGCCGCATCGCTCATACAACTCGGCAACGGTGCCCTGATGAACAAACTCGTCCTGCACGCCCAACATTTTCAGGCGGTTGTTGCAGTGGTGACGTGTCAGCCACTCGGCAACGGCAGACCCCAAGCCGCCCACCACGGTGCCGTCCTCGATGGTGATGAGGCTGTGATAGCGCTTGGTGGCTTCCTCAAGAATATTCTCGTCGATGGGCTTGAGATAAATCATGTCGTAGTGTCCCACCTTGATGCCGCGCTCGGCGAGACGCTTGACCACATCGATCACTTCGTTGCCGATATGACCGATGCTCAATACGGCCACGTCCTCGCCCTCGCTCATTCGTCGTCCTTGGCCCACGGGCAACACTTGCATCTCGTTGTGCCAGTCAGTGATAACGCCCTTGCCACGCGGATAGCGGATGGCAAACGGACCCATGCCATCCTGTTGGGCAGTGAACATGAGGTTGCGCAGATCGTGCTCGTTGATGGGCGATGCAACGGTCATGCCGGGGATACAACGCAGGTAGGCCAAGTCAAACAGGCCGTGATGTGTCACGCCGTCCTCGCCGACGATGCCGCCGCGGTCGATGCAGAAGGTCACCGGCAGTCCTTGAATGGCCACGTCATGGATAATGGAGTCGTAGCCTCGTTGCAGGAATGTGCTGTAGATGGCGCAATAGGGGTGCATGCCATCCTTGGCAAGGCCTCCGGCAAACGTTACCGCATGACCCTCGCTGATGCCTACGTCAAAGGCGCGGCGCGGCATCGCTTCGAGCATCATCGACATTGACGTGCCGCTTGGCATAGCGGCCGTGATACCCACGATTTTATCATTTTTTTCGGCCAATTCCACAAGTGTTTTGCCGAAAACGTCCTGGTACTTGATAGGACCGCTCTTGCCGCCCTTGGCGCGCTCACCGGTCTCCTCATCAAATTTGCCTGGGGCGTGCCAGGTGGCGGGATCGGCCTCGGCAGCGGCAAAGCCCTTGCCTTTAACGGTGCGGACATGGATTAACTTGGGTCCTGACATGTCCTTGATTTCACGGAACACCTTGACTAGACGTTTCACGTCATGGCCGTCATAGAGTCCGAAATAGCGTATGTTCAAGCCCTCAAAAATGTTCTGTTGGCCAGACAATAGCGACTTCATCGCATTACTGAAGCGCATGATCAGTCCCTTGCGGCTGTCATTGATGACGTTATGGCGACGCAGGAACTGATAAGCCTTGTAACGCAGTTTATTATAGCGGTGTGACGTGTGCAGGTCGCTCATGTAAGAACTCAAGGCACCCACGTTGGCATCGATAGCCATATCGTTGTCATTGAGGACGATAATCAGGTTGTTGGGATTGGTCGTGGCGTTATTGATGCCCTCAAAGGCCAATCCTCCGCTGATGCTTGCGTCGCCAATGACAGCAACCACCTTGCGGTCTTTGTTGTCCTGAAGTTCGGCGGCGATGGCCATGCCCAGGGCTGCCGATATGCTGTTGGAGGCGTGTCCTGCGGTAAACGTGTCATATTCGCTCTCGGCAGGGTTGGGGAAGCCGCTCAGGCCGTCCAACTTGCGGTTATCGTCAAACTGGTCGCGACGCCCGGTCAATATCTTGTGGGCATAGGCCTGGTGTCCCACATCCCACACCAGACGGTCGTCGGGCGTGTTGAAGACATAGTGAAGCGCTACCACAATTTCCACTGCGCCCATGCTCGAGGCGAAGTGGCCGGGATTGCTCGACAACTCGTGAATCATGTATTGACGCAGCTCGGCACACACTTGTGGCAACTGATCAACGCTCAGTTGGCGCAGGTCGGCAGGCGAGTCGATCTGGGCAAGCAGCGGGCAGTGTTCTTGTATATAGGGTTTTGTCGTCATGGCTTAGTCATTTTTTTCTCACATACTTTTTATACAGGGGAACAAACACAATGATACCCGACGCCACGATGGTAAAAATCACCATGAAGTCGATTTTAGCCGCTCTGGAGAGTAACATCCAGCACAATCCCACCCATAGGAGCAGGATGCAGATAAAGCGTATCATATTCCCTGTCGTCATAGCCTATTATCAAATTGTCTAATCTGCAAAGATAATCATTATTTGTGAAACAACGCCCTTTTGTCTTTTTTTTCATCCTATTTGAACTCTTGAGTGCGTAGTGGGGTAGATAAAATATAGGCAGGGACCTTTCGAATCCCTGCCCATGTTTTTGCAAAAGGTATGATTGGAATTACCAGTTGTGGCTCAACAGGTAGTCAACCAGCGATGTCACGTCAGCGATGTCCACGTCTTGGTCCTGGTTGCAATTAGCAGCCTCCAAGTCAATGTTAGTGGCGTCATGTGAGAGCAGGTAGTCAACCAGTGCGGTTACGTCGGCGATGTCCACCTCATTATCCTTATTCACGTCACCGCGCATGCCAGTGGGCTCGTCGCCGGGAATCACATAACCATCATAGGGGTACATGCCGATAATCATCTCGTTACCGCCGTTGCTGCCCTGGCTGAAGTCCCACACCTCATCATCACCGTAAGGATGGAAGACAAGAGCGTCAATTTCAAACCAGCCGTTGAACCTACCGTTAAATCCCCAATTCATGTGGAACTTGCCATCGGCATCAACACCGTCAAGAACCCAAGCATGGCCTTCATAGAGGTCGTGATAGGGGATGGGACGACCGGCTTGTAACTCGATATTGATAAGATCACACCATTCATCAATGGTATACTTGTTACTGTTCGAGCAGTAGTAGGAGGGATCTTTGCCTATCAGTTGCATGTTCTCGTTGTAACCAAAGCGTTTGAAAGCGTCGCGCTGATCGTAAGTATAAGAACCAGTTGATGTTTCATTGGCATTTCCATAGCGTGCTTTGCAGGCTTGTCCACAATAGCGGCACA
>CACYAW010000032.1 GCA_902772455.1 uncultured Bacteroidales bacterium | reverse complement strand
CCATAATCCGGAGAAAACAGCTCATTTACCCACTCGTGTAGTGTCATCACCGGTGTAGGCGTCTGTTCCGTGGGCTCGTCTTGGGCGCTCATTGCCGCAAAAGCCGCGGCCAGCAACATCAGGGTTAAAAGTAATCTTTTTTTCATAGTCGCAGGATTAACATGATAATAATAAATATTTTTGCTAAATTACTTTGCATTTATCGACTTTGCAACTAAAAAAGCAGGTAAATCTATAAGATGCTCATTTATTTACGCTAAAGTGTCTAATTTTTTTACACTTTGTGGAAAAGTTGTGAGCAAAAACGATTTACGCCCAGACTTCATGTGACGAGTCTGGGCGTAAAAAGATGTTTATTGGCTAACTAGACGTCAGTTGCCGCCGAGCATACTGTCAAGGATGGATGTCACATCAGCGATGTCCACACTGCCGTCGCCGTTCACGTCGATGTAGGCGGGCAATTCCTCGCCACTGAGCAACTTGTCGATGAGTCGAGTGGCGTCAGCGATGTTGATCTCGCCATCACCGTCGATGTCGCCAGGGCCAGCCCCGATAAACGGCACAATGTGCGTGAACTTCTTCCAATAGTTATGCTGCTGGTAGGCCTCCAGCGACTCCAGGGGCACCTGCAATGTCGCATTATTATAGGCCTGCGAGGAGAAGGCGTAAGAACTGAGGCTAGGCGGTGTGGTTGACAGGCAGACCACATGAGCCATGGCCGAGCTATTAAACGCATAATAATCAATTGAAGTGACCGATTTGCCTATCGTCACACTGGTCATCGCATTACAGTAAGCAAAAGCGTCGTAACTGATTCTCAACACCGAATCGGGAATGATGACCGATTTCAAACTTCCACAATAATAGAATGCATAACTATCAATCAGCTTGAGTGACGGGTTCAACTCAAGACGTTCCAACTTGGAGCAAAAACCAAACGTATACCTATTAATGGTATCTACCGCATTGGGTATCTTAACGGACTTCAAATTGTCACAAGAATAGAATGCTTCAGCACCGATGGATTTAACCGATGTGCCCATATCAACACTTTCCAGAGCATTGCAAGAAGCAAAGGAATTATCGCCGATTCTTTCTACCGTATTGGGCATCACAACAGCTGGAAGTGTGTAGCATTGATAGAACGCCGAATCACCAATGGCCTTCACCCCATCGGGAACGGTACTGCTGTTACAACCCATCATCAAGGTATTGGACTCCGTCTCGATTATCGCATTACTGTTGTCACGGGAGTCATACACCTGGTTATCCTGATCAACGATGATCGTATCCAAGCCGCTGCAAGCATAGAACGAGCTCCTCTTTATAGATGAAACTGCTGCAGGAATCTCAAGGCGCTTAATATTGGAGCAGCCGCTAAATGCGTAGTCCCCTATGCTCTTGAGCGACTGGGATAATTGAAGCTGAGCTAACGAATGACAGCCTGCGAAGGCCCACTCTCTAATCTCGGTGACCGAGTCAGGGATAACGATACCGGTTAAAGCCTCGTCATATGCAAACGTGTTTCTTTCAATAATCTTGAGCGATTTCGGCAATTTTACCGATGCCAGTTGCCAGCAGTTTCCAAAGGCATATTCTCCAATGGATGCGGTAGCATCAGGAATTTCGATTCCCGTCAGCTTAGAGCAACCATAGAATGCATATCTTCCGATGGAAAGCACCGTCTCAGGAATGTCCATCGAGGTCAGTTTCTCATTGTTATAGAACGCATAATCGCAGATTCTTGTCACGGTACTTGGAATCACCGTGTTCTTGCAGGTGATAACAATCGAGTCGGTTGCTGTAACAAGGACGGCATTACAATTATCGCGGGAATCATAAACCGTATTACCGCTTGCCACATCAACCGATGCCAAGGAATTACAATTACGGCATACGCCCTCGCCAATACTTGTCACAGATGCCGGAATATGAAGGCTTTGAAGAAGAGAGCAATAAGTGAACGCCCCTGAACCTATCGACTCGAGCGATTCGGGCAAGGAAAGCTGAATCAACCTACCACAAGACTCAAATGCATGGGCACCGAGTGAACGGACGGAATATGGTAAGGTGACCCTAGTCAATCCATAGCACTCCTTAAATGCATAGTCACCAATCGTAGTAACCGATGAAGGCAATGAAAGATTGGTAATGCCGTAGCAATAAGCGAATGCATAGTTGCCAATGACCTTGAGTGAACTGGGAAATGTTACTGAGTATAAATCACGGGCATCGCAAGCGAAGTTGTCAGGCAACACCTCTACTTGATCATCAATCGTCAAGTTGTCGATACAATAATAACCAAGACTTCCTGCCGAATAGCATTCACGGGCATTCCACGTCAACGAGGTCAATGCCATAGCAGGCACTTCATTTTGATAACCATAGCCCCAATCGCTTACAACTGCCTCAGATGAAGTACCAAAGGCATAGTTCCCAATAAACTTGACATTCTTGCCCACAGTCAAACTCTTCACCCTTGCACATCCGCCAAAAGCGTAATCACCAATATCGGTCACATTATCTCCAATAACGATGTCGCTGGTGACGTTCCAGCAATTATAGAACGCATAGTCTCCGATGGTCTTGAGCGATGACGGGAGCTCAATGCTAGTGATGAAGGCGCTATGGGCGAAATGAGCAGGCAGCACTTCCACCCCGTCACCAATGGTGAGTTCGCTGAACGGGCAACTTCCTTCGGGAGTATTGTCATTATATCCGGTAACTTCAGGATACTCAACCTTATAATACAACCCGCCGTAGTCCCAACACTCACGGGCGTTCCATGTGAGAGACCTCAAACCATCACAATTGCAGAAAGCATGTTCGCCGATGCTCGTCACATTTTCGGGAATGGTCAGACTCGACAGATGAATGCAGTCATAGAACACATCCTCGCCAATGGCCTCTAACGACGACGGCATGTTGACTGATGTGATCTGTGAATTGGCGGCCAAACCTATGGGCAAAACCTTCACCTCGTTGCCAATAATGAGCTCGGTCAGATTGGTCTTCACATCATCGTAATAGATCTGGTATTCTTCATAATCATAATAATAGTTCTTACCGTATCCGATGTTTTGATAGGGGATACCGGTCTGCCAGCATTCACGTGCGTTCCACACCAGGGTCGCCAATTGGGTGAGGCCTGCAAAAGCAGAATTGCCGATGTAAGAGACATTCACTGGAATCGTCAGACTCGTCAAGCCGGAACAGTTTTCGAAAGCACTTATGCCAATCGTCACAAGAGACTCCGGAAGGCTCAGACTCGTCAAATCCTTGTTTTTAAAAGCCTCATTACCAATTCCTGTCACTTGATAGGTCACGCCTGCATGGGACACACTGGCCGGAATCACCAGACTGCTCGTACTTGGCTGCCCGCCTGTCACACAAACGGTATTGTTGCCGGTGATCAGATAATAGAGATTGTTCACCTCAAAGTCATAGGTCGTGTTCAGGGCCTCCTCGCCTTGTACCTGCTCAAACAGTTTCCACCAGTTGGCACTCTTGTACTGGTTCAATGCCACGGCAGGCACATGAAGAGCGGCCGTCACATAGGCCTCACTGGAGAAAGTGCCATTGTAAATCGAGGGAGGCGTCAGGCGACGAGTGGTGATCGACGTTAACTCACAACCATCAAACGCGCCACTGCCAACCGAGGTCACAGTGCTTGGCAACTCAATAGAGGTTAATGCCGTGTTGCGGAAAGCATTACCGTTAATCTGGGTCACCGAGTTAGGGATATACACACTCGACAGACTGGTGCAGCCCTCAAACGCCCCACTGATGCTCGACACACTTGCGGGAATATCTACCGAAGCCAAAGCGGTACAATCCTTAAATGTTTCATTCAGTGATATCACACCAATGGGAATAGACACATGGGTCAAACCAGAGCAGCCCACAAAGGTTCCATTAAGGTAGCCCGTGCCGCGCGTGAGTGTGACATTGGTCAGTCCGCTACAGTAGTAAAAGGCGTTCCAGCCCAGCGATTCTACCGACTTGGGAATGGTAATGCTGCTCAAACCGGTGCAATAGCCAAAGGCAGATGAGCCAATTTCTCTTAACGAGGAGGGCAACGTTATACTTGTCAAACCCGTACAGCCATAAAAAGCATTGTCACCGATATTCTTGAGCGCCCTAGGCAACGTGATGCTGCGCAAGCCCGTGCAGCCCTTGAACATGCCAGTAGCGATAGTAAGGAGTTTTCGGGGTAGGGCAACTTGCTGCAAACCCGTGCACTCGTTGAAAATGTCGCTACCGATTGATGCGAGCGCTTCGGGAAGTGTGACACTGGTCAAACCCGTACATCCCGAGAAAGCACTATCACCAAGTTTTGAGACCGACAAGGGCAAATTGATAGCCGTCAGGCCTGTGCACCCTTCAAACGCACGCCTCTCAATGGAGACAAGCGACTTAGGCAACACAACCTCGGTCAAGCCTGAACAATTACTGAAAGCCTCTTCACCGATTCCCACAACCTTGAACGGGGTCTCATAATAGCCACCGCCCGATGAGGCATATACCTGGGCATAAACCGTCTCGGGAATCGTGATTTTTCCACTGTATGCGCCATTGTTAGCCGCAATCACAATTGCGTTTTGGTATTCCGAAACCTCATAGTGGACACCGCGATACCAAAACTGCGTCTGAGCGCTTGCCGACAGACAAACCATCAGCAGCAGCAATAAAGCGTAAATCTGTTTTTTCATCACTCATAATATTTAAAGTTAAACAAATCATCATCAGTACATCTTTGCAGCATTCATCATGCACTCTATTTAGAGACTCTATTTCATTTCCAAGACAAAAATACTAACACAATCACAACTGTTTTTCATTTTTCCATTTAAAAGCACGCCAAAAGTGAAATTTTCTCACTTTTGTGTCAAAAAATTTTACACTTTTGTCATCCAGGCTATGATACTTTATCCGATTTTTCCAACAATCATCATGCAGGCCATACCGTCATGACACAATGCCTGAAAGCTCAGGATGGCGCCATCCTGAGTTTCATTATCGTCATCATGTCAATAAGTCCTTTATACTGAGTCGGGGACAGCGGGATCCTCGATATGCAATTTCTCGTTATTATTGATATCATCGGTGAGGGGAACGAACAGCGAGTCGTTCTCCATGTCCAGCATGGTAGAATCGAACTCCTCGACAGGAGCGATTGATGAGCAGCCCGAGTAGAGGTCGGCATTGATGGGCTCCTTGGCGGGCTGGAAGCGCTGGTGGTAGCGCTGGAACTGCGGGTCGCTCAGCACAAGCTGCAGGAAACGGCCGCAGATGGGCAATGCCGTGCGGCTACCCTGCCCCAGCGAGCCCCAACGGAAGTGGATCTGGCGGTATTCGCCGCCCACCCATGCACCGCACACCAGTGCTGGCGACACAGCGACGAACCACGCATCGGCGTGGCGGTTGCTGGTGCCCGTCTTGCCGCCCAGGTCCACGTCATAGAGCGGACGGGTGATATAGCCGTTGAGGGCCATGGCGGTGCCTCCGGCATCGGTGCGGCAAGCCAGCAGCATCTGCTGCATAAGCCATGCCGAGCGGTAGGCCATGGCGCGCTCCTGATGAGAGGGGGCGCGGTAGATTTCCTTGCCGTCGCGGTCCACGATGCGCGTGACGAGTATCGGGTCGTTGCGCATGCCGTCGTTCACCACCGTGCAATAGGAGTTGACAAGCTCCATCAGGTCCACATCGCTGGCTCCCAGCGAGAGGGCGGGCTTGGCTTCCATGGGCGAATTGATGCCCATGTCGCGGGCTAGCTGGGCAATTTCGCCGAAGCCCACTTCGGTGCCTACTCGCACGGTGACGCTATTGATACTTTGGGCAAAGGCCGAGCGCAACGTCATCTGTGACCCAGAGAAGGTGCCGTTGGCATTGGTGGGACGCCAGTGCTCCAGCTCATGCTTCTCCTCATTATAGACCAGGGTGTCGATATACTCGTCAAGGCGGCGGTCACAAGGCACAAGGCCACGTTCCATCGCCATGGCATAGACAAAGAGTTTGAAGGTGGAGCCAGGCTGGTGCTTAGCGCGCACCTTGTCATATTTCCAGGTGTCAAAGTCCACATCGCCCACCCATGCCTTGACATGGCCGTTGCTGGGCTCCATGGCAATGAAGCCGCAGTGCATGAAGTGCAGCATGTAACGCACCGAGTCTATAGAACTCATCTCCATGTAGAGCGAGTCGTTCTCGTAGTCAAACAGATGCACCATGTGGGGCTGGTTCATGTAATAGTTGACCGAGTCCAGGTCATTGGGATAACGGGCCAGCAGCTCATGGTAGATGGGCGTGTTGCGCGCCTTGTCCTCGACAAAGCCGGCAATAGGCTGGTTGTTCTCGTCAAGCCAGCAATCGTTGTCGCCCCAGTGGTTCTTGAAGTTGTGCTGCACAATCTTCATCTTCTCGCTCACGGCCTGCTCGGCATACTCCTGCATCTTGGAGTCGAGCGTGGTATAAATCTTGAGACCGTCACGCTCCAGGTCCAGCTTGACGCCCTTGGCCTTGGCAATATCCTCGATCTCACGTGCCACGGCCTCGCGGAAGTAGGGAGCCACGCCATCGTAGTTGGTTTCGAGGGTATATTTCAGGTCGATGGGCAACGAGGACACCGAGTCATACTGCAGGTCGGTCAAGTCTCCGCGCTTGACCATGTTCTTGAGCACCTGGTTGCGGCGGCGCAGGCTGTTCTTGGGGTTAATGCGGGGATTATAGGTGCTCGTGGCCTTGAGCAGACCCACAAGCACTGCGCTCTCCTCCAGTTTGAGGTGTCGGGGCGTCGTTTTGAAGTAGGTATTGGCGGCCGTCTTGATGCCATAAGCGTTACTGCCAAAGTCCACCGTGTTGGCATACATCTCCAGGATTTCCTTCTTGCTGTAGAAAATCTCCAACTTGGTGGCGATAATCCACTCCTTGCTCTTCATGATAAGCATCTTCACGCCAGGGATGTAGCCCAACAGACCCGTAGAGTAGTCACTGCGCGTGCGGAACATATTCTTCACAAGCTGCTGCGTGATCGTGCTGGCACCGCGGGGACGGCCATGCAGCACCAGATCCTTGACAGCGGCACCGAGGCCGCCGAAGTCGATACCGTGATGGAGATAGAAACGCTCGTCCTCGGTATCGATGAGCACTTGGAAAAACTGCGGGTTGATTGAGTCGTAGGGCACCGGCGTGCGGTTCTCATCATAGTATTTGCCAATCGTCTTGCCGTCAGCACTGTAAAGGTAGCTGGCCTCGGGATTGCGGGGATGCATGATGCTGTAGGTGCTGGGCGATTTGCCGAAGAGCCACAGCAAGTTGAAGTCCACCGCTATCAGATAAAGCAGGAACAACACGATGAAAGTTCCCAGGGCGGCAAGCGTCTTGACCCACCACGGACGCCCGCGGTACAATCCTTTGTACCATATCTTGAACCGATGCCAGTTGCGGGTGATGATATTTCCAGTCTGATGTTTCTCCATGTGCAAGTAGTTGAGGTTAATGATTGTTGGTTGGTACAGGTCATTGCCTGTTGGCAGCACCGCTCATGCGGCGTTTCACATATCGGGGAATAAATCCCAAATGGCTCATGGTCGCCCTGAAGGCTCCGTAGTGACGGCACATGATGCGGTAACGCTCCCATAACGAGGCGCGATGGTGGCGCGTGGTCATGCCGTCGGCCAGGTAGCTGATAATCGGGGCATCGCCGGCATAGGCATTGTGCGGGGACTGGCGCAGCACCTTGATGCACCAGTCATAGTCTCCGCTCAGCCGGTATTGCAGGTCGTATTGCGGCACCAGGTCCCTACGTGCGATAAAAGCCTGGTGGCACACCACCATGCCGTTGAGGAAGCTGTCGGCCGTCAGGCGCTTGGGTGCCGTTAAGTGTCGCTTCCCCACCACGTTGCGGGCGCCGTCAACCAGCTGGGTCTGACCATAAATCACCCCAGGGTCATCAGTTGCCAGACGCGCCAAGCGCGCCAACACGGCATCATCGGCAAAGGCATCGCCCGCATTCAGGAAAATGAGATAACGCCCGCGCGCCCAGGCAATACCCTTGTTCATGGCATCATACAAGCCCTTGTCGGGCTCACTGAACACACGCAATGACGCGATGGACGACTGACCGACGATGGACAGCGTGTCGTCGGTGGACGCGCCATCGACAATCAGCATCTCATAGTCGCTGCTCGATTGGCTTCGCACGCTCTCAAGCGTTGGAGCGATGACGCCAGCGGCATTCCATGTGACAGTGATGATTGAGAACAATGGATCCATATAATAATGTTTAAGTGGACGCAAAATTATTTATTTTTTCCCAATTCTTACAATCTATAGACCATTTTTTGCGTTTAATAGTCATAATAATTGCCTAAGAAATGAAAAAGACAAAGTTTTTAGCGATTACCGCCGCCATCATGCTACTGGCACTGTGTGGCAGCTGCGACAGGATTGACAACAAAAGCATCCCCAGCTTCATTGTGCGCATTGACCTGGGCAACTATGCCATGTGGAACACCTATGGTGTCCACGGCATGGGGGAATACCAGATCTTCAACCGCGAGAAAAAAATTCCTGCGAATTTCCCCTATAACGTCAACACCTACACCGGCTTTGGCGGCGTGTTGCTGATGATGGGCATCGATGCCCCCCTAGCCTATGACATGGCATGCCCCGTCGAAATCGACCCGAATATCACGCTATCGATCAATGCCGATAATTTCGAGGCAGTATGCCCCAAGTGCGGCTCACACTACAACCCGCTCACCGGTGACGGCGGTCCCGTTTACGGCGTAGCCATCAACAACAAGGTGGGCATGCGTAAGTACCGTGTGATGCCCAGCGCCGGCGGCTACTTCATCTCTAACTGACCCGCCCCCTCAAGCATGTAATGCCAGCCTCATGCAGCATGAGCGGCAAAAAAACGCCCCGTTGCAAAATCAAACAAGAAACGTATCATTATTTAATATTTTTCATTAACTTTGCAAATCAAATATTTGGTTTGCATTTTTATTGTATTAGGATTATTATTCACTTCATAATCACATGATATTATGAAAAAATCTGTACTACTGATTCTGTTGCTTGTAACGACAATCGCGGCACAGGCAGCAACCGATTACAACTTCTATGTGGGTGGCGTGAGAGTCACCAGTGACAACTGCAGCAACATCACGGGCAGCAACATCACCAGCGGTACCGCGGTGTTTACACCGAGTAACAACACGTTGACGCTGACCAATGTCACCATTACACGCACGGGTACCGACAACCGCGCCGTCCAGAGTGACCGCTCGGGACTGATCATCAAGCTCGTAGGCACCAACACCCTGAGCGCCTCGTCGGCGTCGGTCATCCGCTTCAATCAGCCGGGTTCAATCGTCGTGTCCAGCGGCACGACCACCGTCACCGGCGGCACCGAGGGTGGCGTGTACAGCAACAACGTGGCAGTTACCGTCTCCGGCCCCGGCAAACTGATCGTGAAGTCTACCAACGACAAGTATGGCTTTGAGGGCAAGGGTACAAGCAGCTCGAGCACATTGACCTTTACCAACGTCAATGTCGAGGCATCGGGCAAGAAGGGCGCCCTGTATGACTGGGCACGCGTGACCGTGAATGCGGGCAGCCACATCGTCCTCAAGGCAACGAGTAACAGCAGCTACCCCGTCGCTTCAAATCTGGCCGCCATGACCTTCAATGGCAGCGAGGCAGTCGCATCGCCATCGGATGCCCACTACAGTAATTCCTACCAGGGCATTATCAAGGACGGCAGCCTGATTTATGATAAAACCATCCACATTACTGACAATTATGCGGTACTGATTAATAGCAACACTTTTCCCGACGCCAACTTCCGTTCCTACATGCTCTTGAACTATCCCTTGGGCTACATGACCACAAGTGAAGTCAACAATTGCACGGGGGTCTACGTAAACGGCCGCAACATCTCCAACCTCAAGGGTATCGAGCTACTTACCGGAGTGGAGGCGCTGAATTGCTCGGACAACAATCTCACCACGCTCAACGTGTCGGCATGCACCAAGCTGCTGTCGCTATATTGCAGAAACAACGCCTTCACGTCACTCGATATCTCCAACTTGCCGCTTATGACCACCCTGGATGTAAAAAACAACGCATCGCTGACCAAACTCCTGTGTAACAACAATAGTCTGACATCCCTCTACCTGGATGGCTGCAATCAGCTACAGGAACTGGACTGCAGCTATAATTATTTGGGAAGACTCAATCTAACCGACTGCAAACAGCTAAAGAAATTTACCAGCTATGATAACAACCTGGCAGAGCTTGACCTCGACGGATGCCACCAGATTGAAGAGATCTACTGCACTGGCAGCCAGATGACAGTCTTTTCGATAACAGGCAAAGAGAAACTCAAGACCCTGTATCTCAATGACAACTATTCCCTGAAGTGGCTCTACTGCAACAGCAATGCGTTGACTCAATTCAGCGTGGAGGGATGTAGTTCGCTACAGGGCCTCGATTGCCGTTCCAACTCGCTGAGAACGCTCTACCTGCGGGATTGTGTGCAGTTGCAAAGCGTGTATTGCCAGAACAATGCTCTCATCTCGCTCACTCCGCCAGACAACCTGCGGGTCCTGGAGTGCAGCAACAATAAATTCGCCACTCTCACGCTGTACGGCCTGTCAAGGTTGACGTCATTGAACGTGTCGGATAACGCCCTCTTGACGACGCTCCTGTGTTCAGAAAATGCACTGACCGTACTTAACCTCACGGGTTGCACAAGTCTGCAAAAACTCTACTGCTACTCCAACCACTTGGCATCGCTTGACATCTCGTCATGCACACAGTTGCAGCAACTGTACTGCTACCGCAACTATTTCACCCAGGAAGGCATGACAGCACTCGTCAACAGTCTTCCCGACCGCAGCGCGACTACAGCAGGAAACCTGCGCGTGCTTTACGACAGCGGGGAGGTGAATGTCTTCAACGCCTCCCACGTCGCCGTCGCCAATGACAAGAACTGGACGCCCTATCAGTACAATGGCTCAATCTGGGACGAGATAGTAGTTACAAGCCTCATCGGCGATGTGAATGGCGACGGCAGCGTCAACATCAGCGACGTGACCGCCCTCGTCGACCTGTTGCTCGCTGGCGGTACCGCTCCGGCCGCCGCCGATGTCAATGGCGACAGCAGCGTCAACATCAGTGACGTGACCGCACTGGTTGACATGTTGCTGAGCAATCATTAACCGACAGCACTCGCCCTGCATTTTTAGCTATTGTTCCACGGCGAATAGCATCGACTGAATCATCCCATTTGGGGAGCAAAAATCACTTTTTTAATAAAACAGGCCTTGGCGATTGCATTTTGCAATTCGACGAGGCCTTTTACTTCACTTGAAGGCTGGTTTTGATAGCAAAAATTCAAAAAATAAATCTTATAGGATGCCATTTATTGTTAAAAAGTGTAAACTTTTTCATTTTTAATTTCCAAAATTTAAACTTCGGGACATGCCGCGAAGCACTGTTATAAGGGAATTTGCGTGGAACAGTCGGCCTAAAATACCATTTTCGGTAAAATGTTTACAAGTGTTTAAGGAGTTTGGCTGCGTTACGGTATTGCCCTACCTTTGCAGCGTGAAAGATAGTGCAAGCCGCACACAGATAAAAGAATTGGTTCTTTTTTTGTTGAGGCACCGCCTATCTGATTAGAGAACAAACCAGGGCGCACGGCATTGTCATCGTTCACGATGCCCTTGACGAAGGGACCGCTCGATGGAGCGAAACTTCCAGTCCTCTAAAATAATTATTTATGAGTTTTATCAACAAAATACGTTTAACATCATTATTTGTAGTTTTTGCAATTTCCCTTTCATGCTTCACAGCACAATCTCAGCTGCTGAGTAACCGCAAACAAGGCACTGTTCTTGAACAATTAGAGCAGAACAGCCGCAACAATATCATTGACCAAGTTATCAAGTACGCCTATGGCTTCCGTGGCACGCCTTACCGTTATGGTGCCATGTCGCCTCGTGGCTTTGACTGCTCGGGATTTACCAGTTACGTATTCAAGCGCTTCGGCATCGAGCTCGACCGCTCATCCAGGGGTCAGATCTTTGACGGCGTGCGCGTCAAGCAAAAAGACCTGCAGCCCGGTGACCTCGTGTTCTTCCAGGGCCGTTCGGGCCGCGGTGGCGTGGGCCACGTGGGCATCGTCACCAAGGTGAACGACGACAACACCTTCCACTTCATCCATTCGGCTTGCAGCAGCGGCGTGACCGAGAGCAAGAACACCGAATCCTACTACAGCCGCCGTTACGTCGGCGCCTGCCGGGTTCTGTAAAAAAGCCAGATCACATAAAACAAGCGTGCGTTCCTCATCCTAGGGAACGCACGCTTGTTTATCTTCCAAATATCCGCATTAGGACACGCCATCGAGTCATTCAGGATGATTGCTGTGTCCAAACAGATCGAAGGCCTGCACAAGGCCTGGGGACGGTCCTACCTCAGCAATATATCTATAATCTTAGCAACATCGCTGATGTTTACCTCGCCATCGCCGTTTGCATCAATGTAGGAGGGCAATTCCTCCCCAGTCAATAACTGGTCCATCAAGCTTGACACATCAGCAATATTGATCTCGCCGTCACCATCGATGTCACCAGGACCAGCACCCACAAATGGAACGATGCGAGAGAAACGTCCCCATTCTACATGAGCACGGTAAGACTCCAACGACTCATTAGGTACAAACAATGTCGCTTGAGTATAAATGCTTTCATCAGTAAAACTATTTGATGTACTCGGCGGATTAACGGGTTTACATGTTATCGACTTTAAGCCCGTACAACCACTAAAAGCATTGGAACCAATCTCAGAGATTGATTCGTGCAAAACGATACTCGTCAAGTCAGGACAATGAGCAAAAGTGTTATCGTAGATTATTGTCACATCAGGAGTAGTTATGTCACCAGAATAACATGGAGGATATGCATCAGGATAATAATATTTGTTGCAGATACCAAGACCATTAAAGGCAATATAATTAGATGTAAAATAAAATCCATCTCTATAATACTCATATCCATAGATCGCAAAGGCATCAATCTCGTCCTTAAGGCTCAAGATTACCCCCATATCACTACCAAGAACGTCCTCCGTATCGACAGCACGCGATGAATACACTTCAATAACACAATTATACTCAAATAGGGGTTGGGGGGCATACCAAACCTTAAACGGGCCTTCGTATTCTTGCCAATCGGTACTTATCCACTCCCAGTTATCAGTATAAGGGTCAATAAATCGAGTTTTATAATAAATAGTTCTTCCATCACTATTGTTCAGTTCCATCCAGAATGAGTCAGAGGCCTCATCATGGTATATGTAATAAAAGGGAATGCCGGGAGATACGATTTCTCTACTGGTCTCGCTAATCTCATAACCATCAATTTGAGCAGTGGCGGTAAACTGCCATACCTGATCACTATATACTTGTGAAATATCTGAATATTCATGGCAAATATAATAGGGATTGGAGACTTCTTCTCCATTCAGGTATAGGTGAACATCGCCTTCACCTATTGCACTAACCCTATGATCAAATACCCATACATTATCGTATAGATTACTGATATACGTTATACCGTGCGCTCCTTCGTTGTGACCATCAATGCCGGCTTCAAATATAATTTGAGGAATGGGCGTGGGGTCTGCAATTGAGGGAATCACAATAAACATCGCAACAAGAAGTGTGAGAAATACTCTTTTTTCCATGACTGTAACTGAATTAATGATTAATAACTGTTTTTTGGGGGAGCAATAAAGGTAAATTGCCATCGGCAAATTTACCGACTGCACCTTTCTTTTGCAAATTATTATAAAGAAAAAACACAACATTTGCTTTAAATTGAATAAAAGTGTCTAATATTTTTACACTTTTGATAAATACTATTCTTATTTGGATGGTGTTTTCTCTTGTTCACTTGATGCTCTGCTGCATTTTTCCTATATTTGCAGCATCAAAACAAAGAAATCATGAAGACTAGACGATTATCTCTGTTAACGATATTTGCCGCCATATCTTTGACGGCTTTAGCGGGCCATACTCTTATTGATGGGGTTTTGGATCGATCTGAGTGCTATCCAGGGACAGTGCACACGTTCCAGGTCTATATTCCCGAACAGTATGACGGCAAGCGGCCGGCGGCCCTGTATGTGGGGCTGGACGGCGTGCTGTGCCGTGCGCCCCAGGTGATGGACTCGCTCATCGCTGCGGGCAAGATGCCCGTGACCATCGGTGTCTTCCTGCAGCCCGGCATCATCAAGGATGACAACGGGACGGTATTGCGCTACAACCGCTGCTATGAGTTCGACAACACGACCGACCTGTTCGCCTCTTTTCTGGAGACAGAACTGTTGCCCGCCGTCGAGCAGATGAAGACCCAAAAAGGAAAGCCCATCCGACTGTCGCAACGTCCGCAGGACCGCATGATCTTCGGCCTGAGCAGCGGCGGCATTGCGGCATTCAACGCCGCATGGCACCGGCCTGACCTGTTCAGTAAGGTATTCACCGGAGTGGGCACGTTTGTGGCGATGCGTGGCGGCAACGACCTGCAGGCCCTGGTGCGCAAGACCGAGCCTCAGCCTCTGCGCATCTTTATCCAGGATGGCAGCAACGACGTGTGGAACCCGCTGTTCGGCCATTGGTACGAGGGCAACCAGATGCTGGCCAGCGCCTTGGAGTTTGCGGGCTATGACGTGCAGATGGACTGGAGCGATGGCGGCCACAACGTGACCCGCTCGACCGAGATTTTCCCTCAAGTGATGGAATGGATGTGGCGCGACTGGCCCGCAGCACCCACCTTGGGGGAATCCCAGAATGATTTCCTGCAAGAGCTGCTCATCAGCGAAGACAAGGGATGGGAAAAAACGGGCGATGGCTCGGATGTCAAACGCGTGACCCGCATCATCTATCCCGACCTCACCAATATTGCCATGATTCCCAACGAGCCGGGTAATGTCGTGTGGCAGTACCTGCTGCTGGACGGCAAGCCCTCACACGGTGAACCATTCTACTGGCTCCACAACGACGACAACAGCCGTCCGCTGGATATCCAGACCATCACCTTTGACGGCAAGGGCAACCTTTGGGCCGTAACCGGTTTGGGCATCCAGATCTGCGACCAGAATGGCCGCGTGCGCGCCATCCTGCGCCTTCCCCGCTACATCGGCACCATCAACGAGATCACCATCAGCGGCGGCTACGTCTGGCTGTACACCCCCAACGGGGACTGGCGCCGTCGCCTCAACGTAGCCTCTCCCATCCTCGGCCTCCGTCCCGAAAGCCAGGGCCAAGGGTAAATATTTGTTCTGCGCTCGACTTGCACTGCTTTGCCTGCGGCGAAGGTAGGCGGCGTCTCGGCATAAAAAAATAAAAACTTCGTTTTTCTTTTTGTTCTGCGCTCGACTTGCACTACCTTTGTAGTTTAAATAAAACCGACATAGGCCCATGATGCAGAACAACAACATATCGCCCGAAGAGGAAAACCAGATGATAGACTTAGCCTATCAGAATCTGTTAAACGGCTATCTGTCAAGCAATCACCGCAAGAAAGTGGAGATTATTGACAAGGCCTTTAAGTTTGCGCGTGACGCCCATCAGGGCATCAGGCGCCGCAGCGGTGAGCCCTATATCCTGCACCCCATTGCCGTGGCGACTATCGTGAACCAGGAAATCGGCCTGGGCTCGACAAGCATCAGCGCCGCCCTGCTGCACGACGTGGTAGAGGACACGGACTATACCGTCGAGGACATCGAGGCGCAGTTCGGCGAGAAAATCGCACGCATCGTGGACGGACTGACAAAGATTTCGGGTGGCATCTTCGGCGACAAGGCATCGCTGCAGGCCGAGAACTTCCGCAAACTGCTGCTCACCATGAGCGAGGACATCCGCGTGGTGCTCATCAAGATGGCCGATCGCCTGCACAACATGCGCACCCTGTCTTCCATGCCGCCAAACAAGCAATACAAGATCGCTGGCGAGACGCTCTACATCTATGCCCCGCTGGCCCACAGGCTGGGCCTGTATGCCATCAAGACCGAACTTGAGGACTTAAGTTTCAAGTATAATCATCCCGCAGAATACCAACGCATCAGCGAACAGATTTCGGCCAGCGAAGAGAGCCGTAACGAGCTGTTCGCCCGTTTCTCGGCCCCCATTCGTGAGCGGCTGGACAACATGGGGCTCGTCTATGAGTTCAACACCCGTGTCAAGTCATGCTACTCGATTTGGAACAAGATGCAGACCAAGCACATCCCCTTCGAGGAAGTTTATGACCTGTATGCCGCACGCATCGTCTTTGAGTGCGACGACGAGAGTGCCGAGAAGCGCATCTGCTGGAACATCTACAATGAGATTACCGAGGTATATGCCAAGCACCCCGACCGCGTGCGGGACTGGCTCACGACCCCCAAGGTCAACAAGTACCGTGCCCTGCACGTCACCGTCATGGGTCCCGACGGCAACTGGGTGGAGGTGCAGATCAGGAGCCGCAAGATGGACGACATCGCCGAGCGAGGCTTTGCGGCCCACTGGAAATACAAGATTGGCGAGGCCGAGGAGGAGGACGAGCTGGAGGCTTGGCTCAGCACCATTACCGACATCCTCAAGGACCCCGAGCCCAATGCCATCGACTTTCTCGACACCATCAAGCTCAACCTGTTTGCCAGCGAGATTGTCGTGTTCACCCCCAAGGGTGAGACAATGACGCTGCCCAAGGGAGCGACGGTGCTCGATGTGGCCTTTATCCTGCACACCGACTTGGGAACCCATTGCATCGCTGGCAAAGTCAACCACAAGCTGGTGCCCCTGTCCTACAAGCTGTCGGGCGGTGACCAGGTCGAGATTCTTACCAGCAACTCAAACACCCCCAAACCCGATTGGGAAAAGTACCTCGTCACGGCCAAGGGTAAAACAAGGCTGCGCGCTGCCCTCAAGCACCAGCGCCGACTCATCATCGAGAAGGGCGAAAAGCGCTTCAACGAGTTCCTGGCAGAGCATAACATCAAGCTCACCAACGAAGTGCTCTCACATGCCATCACGCGCCAGCGAATCGCCAACAAGGAGGAGCTCTTCTTCCTCATCGGCAATGGCGAGATTGCCCTCAACGAGGAACTCGTCAGCAATAAGGGGCAGAGTCCACGCATCAACTGGTGGAGGCGCAACATCTTCAAGTCAAAAGAAGAGCCCAAGCCTGAGCCCCAGAGCGAGTCAAAGGATTCAGAAGCCGCTATCAACACCAAGGCCGTTTATCCCTTGACCACGCGCAATGGCGTGAGCAACTACCAGATTGCCGACTGCTGCCATCCCATCCCTGGCGATGACGTCGTGGGCTTCCTCAACGATGCGAACCGTGTGGTTGTCCACAAGATGGACTGCCCCACCCTGGCAAGGCTCAAGGCGAGCTATGGCTCACGGCTGCTTGAGACACGGTGGGAAGATATCACCGACCGTTTCCAGGCCACAATCCAAATCGAGGGCATCGACCAAATGGGCATCCTGCAGTCCATCGTCAACATCATCTCGACCAACATGTCCATCAACATGAAACGCATGAACGTCACCGCCGACCAGGGGGTGTTCAACTGCGAACTGGTCGTGCTTATCAGCGACACAAAGGCTGTCAACAACCTGTGCAGGGAAATCAAGAAAATCAAGGGCGTCAACACGGCCACGCGAATGAGTTAACACGAAACCAATAACCATCAACCGATATGTCCATCTCCCGAAAAAATAAGAACCTCATCATCATTGCCCTGGTGCTGTTGTCCATATTGCTGATTGCCACGGCACTGTTCTTCAGCCGTGAGACCGACCGCATCTACAGCTTTGAAGTGGGGAAACCCTGGTTCCACTCGCGCCTTGAGGCCAATTTCCAATTTGACATCGAGCTGGATGAGGCCACACGCAAGCACATCACCGACAGCGTGAACCAGAATTTCGCCAAGATCTACACCCTCGACCGCAAGAAAGGGGAACAGCAGATGGCGCTGCTGTCCAGAACCCTGAACGGGCACAGCGGCAGCACTGCCCTGCTGCAGGCCGTGTCCAAACTATACAACGACGGCATTGTGGACAATGAAGCCGCCAACGACATCCGCGACGGCAAACAGCTGCGCTTCATGGTCGGCAACAATGAGCTCCAAGTGGTCGATGCCACCAACATGAAGACGGTGCGGCAGGCCTACTCATGGCTCACCGACTCGCTGCGTTCCAACTTTGCCATCCAAGAGGCCCTCAAGGCAGTTGACATCAGCAACTACCTCGTGCCCAACATGATGGTCGATGTCGCGGAGAACGAGAAATGGATGGGTGAGGACCTGCGCCACGCCTTGCGCTCCCCAGGAACCATCCAGCAGGGTGAGGTCATCATTTCGCACGGCGAGATTGTCACGCCCAAGAAGGCTGCAGCCATCGAGAGCTACCAGAATGAGCTGGAACGCCGCAACAAGCAACGCAACACCGACGAGGGTCTGAACCTGCTGGGGCAGATTCTGATTGTAGCCACCCTGATGTTCGCGTTCTACTTCTTCATTCGCCTGTTGCGCAAGCAGGTCTTTGACAGCCTGCGCCGCATGGTGTTCCTCATCTCGTTCATCACCGTGTTTGTCATTGCGGTATTCCTGCTCATCAAGTTCAAGTACAGCCTGCTGTATGTCATCCCCTTTGGACTGGTACCCATCACCGTGTCGTCGTTCTTCGACGACCACACTTCATTCTTTGTCCACATCGTCACAGTCCTCATCTGCTCGCTGGTGGCCAGCAGCCATCAGGCCGAGTTCATCATCATGCAGTTCCTGGCAGGCATCATCGCCATCATCTCGGTGAAAGAGCTGACCAAGCGCACCCAGCTTGTGCGCTGTGCCGCATTCATCTTCCTGGCCTACTGCGTCACCTATGTGGCGATGACGCTCATCTCCGAGGGCGACCTTGGCAAGATTGACCAGTACTACTTTGCCTACTTCCTCATCAACTGCGCCATCCTGGCGTTCGCTTTCCTGATCATCCCGATTGTTGAGAAGGCCTTCGGCTTCACCTCGACGATGACCTTGCTCGAACTGGCCGACATCAACAACCCGTTGTTGCGCCTGCTGTCCACCAATTGCCCGGGCACCTTCCAGCACTCGCTGCAGGTCGCCAATCTGGGCGGTGAAGCGGCTCTCAAAGTGGGTGCCGACATGCAGCTCGTGCGCGCCGGGGCACTGTACCACGACATCGGCAAGACCAAGAACCCCGCCTTCTTTACCGAGAACCAGATCGGCGAGAACCCGCATGACCACCTCGTGCGCCCCGAGGACAGCGCAAAAATCGTCATCGACCATGTGTACAACGGTCTCAAGATTGCCGAAGAAGCCGACCTGCCTAAGGTCATCAAGGACCTGATTGCACAGCACCACGGAAAAGGCGTGACCAAATACTTCTACTTCAAGGCCTGCGAGGCCCGTCCCGACGAGAATGTGGACAAGGCGCCCTTCTCCTATCCCGGTCCCAACCCGCAGACCAAAGAAGCCGCCATCCTGATGATGGCCGATGCCTGCGAAGCCGCCACCAAGAGTCTGAACGACCACAGCGAGGCAGCCATTGCTGCCATGGTGGGTAAAATCATCGACGGACAGGTGGCCGACGGACTCCTGCGTGAGGCTCCCATCAGTTTCCGCGACGTGGAGACCATCAAGCAGCTGTTCATTGAGCGGCTGCGCACGGCCTATCATGCCCGCGTATCCTATCCGAGCGTGATCAAGGCCAACGCCACAGCCAGCGACCAAGACCCGGCCTCACCGCCTCCCCACAACGACACTCCTGCCGCCGGTGACAAGAAATAATCACGCCTCCCGGGCAATAACTTGCCCAAGATGGTGTTATATATATAAAGGACAAACAGTAGAACAGACTAACGACTGCACATGGTGTTGCAAACCATACTCCTCATTGCCGGAGTGGCCTGCCTGGTGGTAGCGCTGCTGCTCGTGTTGTCGCCCCGTTGGGTAGCCGCTGTGCCCGCCTATGCGGGGATGGCGCTCCTGCATTGGAGCTACACCATCGACGTGAAGACGATGACCTTCATCTTTTGGGGCATCGCCACACTCATCACTGTGGGACTGTTCTATCTGCAACCCAGCGGTGAGCCCGACGGGCACCGCTCCAGCAACCTGTATGTGGGCTTCACCGCCATGGCAGGCGGCATGCTGGGCATCCTGCTCGCGCCCCGCGTCATGGTGCTGGGCGTCATCCTGGGCGCTGCGATGGGCCAGCTGGCCTATAGCCGCACCCCGGCAGGCAAGTGGATGCTCTTCCCGTCAACGCAATTCTGGCGTTATTTCGCCGCCAAATGCCTGCCCGCCATCGTGGCGGTATCGATCGTATGTATCGCCGTGATGGGCATCGTCATTGAATGACAACCGAAAAAAACAAAAGAATGAAATATCTCAAACATATCCTCATTATCATCGCACTGATTGCCATGGCAACCTCGATGGGCGCACAAAACCGTCAAGAGGCTCCCGAACGCAGCCAGCCCAGCAAGTTCGCCATCAAGAAGGTGGACTTTGACCACGTGCGCGATGTCACCTTCAACCCTAACAACGCCTACTACTACCCCAAGCTCCTGAAGGCTTATAACAGCAACGACACCACCCTCTCGATCGAAGGATGGAGGAACTTCTATTACGGTTACACCTTTCAAGAGGACTACGACCCCTTCCGCGAGAGCGTCTATAGCAACGTGGTTGAACAATTGTACTACAAGCAGCCCCACTCGCGCGCCGAGTGTGACAGCATCGAGAAGTATGCCGAACTGTCGCTCAACGACAACATGTTCGACCTGAACCAGATGAACTTCTACATCTACGTCCTCAAGGAGAAAAAGAAACACGCCCGGGCCGCCATCTGCCAGTACCGCCTCGACCGCCTCATCGCCGCCATCATGTCCAGCGGCAGGGGCACTAAAGAGGAGCCCTGGGTCGTCATCGCCCCCGAACACGAGTACAACATCATCAATTTCCTGGGCTTTGTAGCCACCGAGCACGAGACGATGGAAGGAGGTATAGACTACATCAAGGTGCAGCCCGTGGCCGGCAAGAACGCCGAGGGCTTCTACTTCGACATCTCACGCATGTTGCAGATCGCCGCCCTCAAATTCCCCGACATCTGATCATACTGTCCAAACGACGCTTCAATAAAACGACAACAAGAAATACAACAAACACAACCTCCTGAAAATTATGGCTTTGTGTTTGTTGTATTTCTTGTTTTCCACATATAATTGTTTTAGTTTGAGTTGTTTTTATGGCAGGGGCATGACAGGTTTGGAATAATTTGCTTATCTTTGCAGCTAATAAACCTGTATCCGCTATGATGAAGGAAAACCTGATCAAGATTTACGAGCGCAGTTTCATCGACAACTGGGAACTGCCTGCACTGACCGACTATAATACTGGCGAGCGTTTGACCTACGGCGACTTTGCCCGCAACATCGCCAAGTTGCACCTGCTGTTCAAGAACAGCGGTGTGAAGCAGGGCGACCGCATTGCCCTTATCGGCAAGAACATCCCCAACTGGGTAACCATCTTCATGGGCACCATCACCTATGGCGCCGTCATCGTTCCCATCCTGCAGGAGTTCAATCCTGCCGATGCCCAGCATATCATCAACCACAGCGAGGCCACGATGCTGTTCATCAGCAAGAGCATCTGGGAGAACCTGGAGTTTGACAAGATGCCGCGCGTGCGCGCGGTCTTCCTGCTCGAGGACATGAAACTCATCGCCGAGAATGAAGGTGACAGCTCTGTTGCCCAAGCCCGAGACGGCCTGGACGAGGCCTTCAACGCGCTGTATGGCGAAGGCTTTTACCGCAACGACATCCACTATGCCGACGTGCCTAACGATGCTCTGGTCGAGATTAACTACACGTCGGGCACGACAGGTTTCAGCAAGGGCGTGATGCTCACCGCCAATAACCTGGCGGGCAACATCGTCTACGGCATCAATTCGCAATTGCACTTCAAGGGCTCCCGCGACCTGGCTTTCCTGCCGCTGGCACACGCCTTCGGCTGCGCCTTCGACATGTTGACGCCGCTGGCTGTGGGTGGCCACATCACCCTGTTGGGCCGCATCCCCTCGCCCAAAATCCTGGTTAAGGCCATGGCCGAGGTCAAGCCCAACGTGGTGTTCACCGTGCCCCTGGTACTGGAAAAGATCTACAGCAAGATGATCGTACCCATGATCAGCAAGGGCGCGCTGCGGTGGGCGCTTGCCGTCCCCTATCTGGACAAACGCATCTATAGCCAGATACGCAACAAGCTCATCGAGGCCTTTGGCGGTGAGTTCGAGGAGGTGATTGTGGGCGGCGCACCGTTTAACGCCGAGGTCGAGGATTTCCTGTACAAGATCAAATTCCCGTTCACCGTGGGCTATGGCATGACCGAATGCGGACCGCTGGTGAGCCACACTCCCTGGCGTGAGTTTGTACCCCGAGAACGTCATGCAGGGCTATTTCCACAACACCGAGGCCACCGACAAGGTGCTGCACGAGGACGGATGGCTGCACACCGGCGACATGGGTACCCTGAACGCCGACGGCACATTATTTATAAGGGGCCGCCTGAAGACCATGCTGCTGAGCTCCAGCGGACAGAACATCTACCCCGAGGAGATCGAGGCAAAACTCAACAACATGCTCTACGTGAGCGAGAGCCTTGTCGTCATGCGCGAGGGCAAACTGGTGGCACTCGTCTATCCTGACTATGACGCCATGGACCAGATGGCAGTGACACGCGATAAACTGCCCGGCCTGATGGAGGACATCCGCAACGAGCTGAACAAGCTGGTTGCCCCCTATGAGCGCATCGCCAAGATCCAGCTTATGGCTACCGAATTTGACAAAACGCCCAAACGCAGCATCAAACGTTACCTGTACAGCAACTGATTCTGATGGTCAAAAACAAGGCATTTTAGCCCCATCGACCTAGGGTTAACAAAATTTAACGAATATCCGTAACCGGGTATTCGTTTTTGTATCTAGTTGATAAACAGCGGATAATAATCGAAAAAAATCTCTTTTCAGTTTTTGGGTTAGAAACATTCTACAAAAAAAATAGGAAAAAAGTTTGCACGTGAAAAATTTGTTATAATTTTGCACCCGATTTCAAGAACAGAAAATTAATTGTTTTAATATTTAAATTTACAAAGAAAAATGAAGAAGTTAGTTTTAGCTCTTGCTGTTATCGCTAGCGTTAGCATGATTTCATGCACCAACAACAACACCGAGGCCACCGCTGAGGAGGCTGTTGACACCACCGCCGTTGTAGAAGAGGCTCCCGTTGACACCACCGTTGTTGCTGACAGCGCTGCTGTTGAGGCTCCCGCTGAGGAGGCTGCTCCCGCTGAGGAGGCTGCTCCCGCCGAGTAAGCAAGACTTCACACAAGAGAAAGTTTGAAGCTGTTCCCGCCGTTAGGCTCGAGCAGCTTTTGTTTTGCCCATTACAAAAGCATCCGCCCTACAGATACTATAACGACTATAGTGTCTATAGGGCGGATGGTTTATTGCGGGGAGGACCCGTAACGGTTTACAGGTTGTCCTTCTCGATGTCTTTGAAATAGCGGTAGGTGCTCACCTTGAGCTCATCGACGGCAGCTTCGTCGGCGATGATGATGGCATGGGGATGCATCTGCAGGGCGCTCAGCGTGCACATGTGCGACACGCCACCCTCGACAGCCTGCTGCAGGGCGCGGGCCTTGCCATGGCCGTTGACAATGATCATCACCTCGCGGGCATCCATCACGGTACCAACGCCTACAGTGAGAGCGGTCTTGGGCACCTTGTTCAGGTCGCCGTCAAAGAAGCGGCTGTTGGCGATAATGGTATCCTGGGTGAGCGTCTTCTGGCGGGTGCGCGATGTGAGCGACGAACCCGGCTCGTTAAAGGCGATATGTCCGTCAGGGCCCACACCACCCATAAACAAATCGATGCCACCGGCAGCCTCGATGCGCTTCTCATAATCCTCACACTCCTTAACCAGGTCAGGAGCGTTGCCGTTGAGAATATTCACATTCTCGGGCTTGATGTCGATGTGCGAGAAGAAATTGTTCCACATGAACGAGTGGTAGCTCTCGGGATGCTCCTCAGGCAGATTGCAGTACTCGTCCATATTAAACGTGATAACATTCTGGAACGAGACTTCGCCAGCCTTGTTCATAGCGATAAGTTCACGATACATACCCAGTGGTGAGCTTCCTGTGGGACATCCCAATTTAAAAGGTTTGTCGGGAGTGGGATTGGCCTCGTTGATACGCTTTGCCACATACTTTGCGGCCCACTTCGATACATTCTCGTAATCTGGTTCGATAATCAGTCTCATAATTCTTGATTTTGATTAGATTTACTTTTAGCAGGGCAAAGTTACTCTTTTTCTGCGAAATGTCAATAAAAAAGTTGTAACTTTGCACGCTAAATTCATCACAACAATCCAAATGGACAGCAAAAAACCATTGATACTCATCAGCAACGACGACGGCTACAACTCCAACGGCATCAAGTCACTCGTCAAGGTGGCACGCACCCTCGGGGATGTTTTCGTTGTCGCTCCCGCCGTTCACCAGAGCGGTATGTCGAGCGCCATCACGTTTGTCACCCCGGTGCGGACGACGCTCATTGCCCAAGAGGAGGGATATACCGCCTATATGGCAACGGGCACACCAGCCGACTGCGCGAAACTTGCCTTGAGCCAGCTCATGGCCGACCGCCTGCCCGATGTGATGCTTGCCGGCATCAACCATGGCTATAACAGCGGCCTGAACACGCTCTACAGCGGCACGATGGCTTGCGTCTTCGAGGGTATCCTGCATGGCGTGCCCAGCGTGGCCTTCTCGTTCGGCAACTACAGCGCTGATGCCGACACCAGCGTTTGCGAGCCGATTGTCGAGCACGTCACCAAGCGAGTGCTGGAACGCGGATTGCCTCAGGACGTGTGCCTCAACGTGAACATCCCGTACATCGACGGCGCGTTCAAGGGCATGAAAGTGACCACAGGCGACATGGGACGCTGGGTCAACGAGTGGGAACACCGCGTGGACCCCAAGGGACGCGACTACTACTGGCTGACAGGCGACTTCGAGATTGCCGACAAGGACCAGGGGTTGAGCGACTTCTACTGGCTGCAACGCGGCTATGTGACAGTCACCCCCACCCATGTGGACCAGACCGACTTTGCCTCGATGGCGGCTATCAGCGACCTGCTGCTTTAAACTTAGACAAAACCACATTATATATATAATAAAGACATGACAATGGAACGACGAGTAAGAGTGCGCTTTGCGCCATCACCCACGGGCCCGCTGCACATTGGCGGCGTGCGCACAGCACTGTATAACTACCTGTTTGCCCGCCAGCACGGCGGCGACATGATCCTGCGCATCGAGGACACCGACAGCACCCGCTTTGTGCCGGGAGCCGAGGAGTACATCAACGAGGCCCTGCAGTGGTTGGGCATCGGCATCGACGAGGGCGTTCGCGAGGGCGGCAACTACGGCCCCTACAAGCAGAGCGAGCGCCGCGACCTGTACCGCAAGTACACGCAGCAGCTCATTGACGCCGGCAAGGCCTATTATGCCTTTGACACGCCTGAGGAGCTCGAAGCCAAGCGCCAAGAAATCAAGAACTTCCAGTATGACGCCCGCACGCGCGGCATGATGCGCAACTCACTCTCACTGCCCGCCGACGAGGTAAAGGCCCTCATGGACAGCGGCGCAAAATGGGTGGTGCGTTTCCGCATCGAGCCCGACCAGGATGTCGTGGTACACGACCTGTTGCGCGGCGACGTGACCATCAACTCGTCGATTCTCGACGACAAGGTGCTCTACAAGAGTGCCGACGACCTGCCCACCTATCACCTGGCCAACATCGTGGATGACCACCTGATGGAGGTGTCGCACGTCATCCGCGGCGAGGAATGGCTGCCCAGCGCCCCATTGCACGTGCTGCTATACCAGGCCTTTGGCTGGGAAGACACGATGCCCGAGTTCGTTCACCTGCCCCTGCTGCTCAAGCCCGACGGCAAGGGTAAACTGAGCAAGCGTGACGGTGACCGCCTTGGTTTCCCCGTGTTCCCCCTCGACTGGAACGACCCCAAGAGCGGCGAGCGCTCCAGCGGCTACCGCGAGGCAGGCTATCTGCCCCAGGCCGTGGTCAACTTCCTGGCACTGCTGGGTTGGAACCCTGGTGACGACCGCGAGATCTTCTCGATGGACGAGCTGATCAAGGAATTCTCCATCGACCACTGCTCCCGCAAGGGCGCCAAGTTCGATTTCGAGAAGGGCAAGTGGTTCAACCACGAGTACATCATGAACATGGACGACAACGAGTTGGCACAGTTGTTCAAGCCCGTGCTCTCCCAGCACGGCATCAATGCCGATGACTTTAGCGATGAGTACATCGCCAGCGTGGTGTCACTGGTCAAGAGCCGCGCCAACTTCGTGGGCGACCTGTGGGAACAGGCCAACTTCTTCTTCCAGCGCCCCGCCAGCTACAGCGAGAAGGACATCCGCAAACGCTGGAAAGAGGAGACTCCTGAACTGATGCGTCAGCTGGCCGCCTTGCTCGAGACCACCGACTTGAACGACGCACAAGCCACCGAAGCCGTCGTCATGGACTGGATTGACAAGAACGGCTACCACAAGGGCAACGTGATGAACGCGTTCCGCCTGACGGTGGTGGGCGAATGCCGCGGGCCGCACATGTTTGACATCACCCGCCTGCTGGGACGTGACGAGACCCTCGCACGCCTCCAAGCCGGCATCGACAACATCAAGTTGCCGGCCGATGCGTAACTGGCTGCTTGCCATATTATCACTTATACTCATCATTCCACCTCTTGCAGCCCAAGAGGTGGAATGGAGCGTTGATGCCTCGGTGTTGCTCAATAACCGCGAGGGAGGTGAAGACCGCACCACTCCAGACCAAACGTTCTTCTTTACCCGTCTGGCTCCCGAGGCAGGCTTCTCGTTGCTCGACGGCAAGCATGTGTTCAAAGGGGGTGTCGTGTGGTACCAGCCCATGATCGACGACTTGAGCGGCTACAAACTGCTGCCCACGCTCTATTACCGCTACAATGGCGATAACGGGTGGCACATGACAGTTGGCCTCATGCCACGCTCGCTGATGGTGGAGCGCATGCCCCGATACCTGTGGAGCGACTCGTTGAACTACATGCAGCCCAACCTGCGCGGCGTCATGGTACAGCACATCAAGCCCGAGGGCTTTGCCGAACTGGCGGTGGACTGGCGCCAGTTGCAGACCGACTTCCGTCGCGAAGCCTTCACCATCCTGCTCAACACCGACTGGCGCGTAGCGGGTCCGTTGAGGCTGGGCGGCCATCTGCAATACAGCCACCTGGCCATGTCACGGCTCAAAAGCACCGAGGAGCATGTCAACGACGATCTGCTCATCAATCCCATGCTGTCGCTGGACTTGTCGCACCGCACTGTGCTCGACTCGTTGCGCCTCTCGGCAGGGGCCATCATCGCCATGGAGCGCGACCGCGGCATCAACAAGTGGGAGCACCCTGCGGGGTTCCTGGCCACGGCCACAGCACGCTGGCGCTGGCTTGAACTCGACGAAACCTTCTACACCGGCCAGGGCATCATGCCCCTGTACGACAAACAAGGCAGCCTGCTCTATCAGGGCGACCCTTATTTCAACTACAAGACCTACAGCCGTACCGACCTGATTTTTCACATTACCAGCAACCGGTTTGTTGACCTGACGGGGTCGCTTACCCTTCATGCTTCCAACGAGACCGTTGGATTTTGGCAACAAATCGCCTGCCGTTTCTACATCGACAACTCCCTGTGGAAACGCCGTCACGACCATGACTATCTCAAGAGTGGCCATCTGCCCTCGTTGTACTAGAGACAATCAAGAACTAGGAACTAAAGACTAAGGACTAAGGACTAAAAACTAAAAACTAAAAAGAACATGGATCCCATCTATAACCTGGGCATCGCAGCCTATCGCAATGCCGTTAAAATAGCTGCCGTACGCAACCCCAAAGCCAAACTGATGCTGCGCGGGCAACGGCGCTGTTTCCGCACACTGCAACGCAAACTCGATCCCGCCGGAGGTTATATCTGGATTCATGCCTCCTCGTTGGGCGAGTTTGAACAGGGCCGCCCCCTGATTGAGAAGATCAAGCGCGAGCAGCCCGATGCCCGCATCCTGCTGTCGTTCTTCTCGCCCTCGGGCTATGAGGTGCGCAAGAACTTCAGCATGGTGGACACCGTTGTTTACCTGCCCTTCGACTTGCCCTATAATGTCAAGAAGTTCCTCGACCTTGTCAAGCCCACCATGGCCATCTTCGTCAAGTATGAGTTCTGGGGCAACTACCTGAGCGCTCTCAGGCACCGCGGCATTCCCACTTACATCATCTCGGCCATCTTCCGTCCCAGGCAGATTTTCTTCAAGCCCTGGGGTGGCATCTTCCGCAAGATGCTCAAGTGCTTCGACACCCTGTTTGTGCAGAACGAGCAGTCCCGCGAACTGCTGGCAGGCATCGGTATCGACAACGTCGTTGTAGCAGGCGACACACGCTTTGACCGCGTTGCCGACGTGCGTGCGGCAGCCCGAGAGTTCCCCCTAGTGGCCAAGTTTGTCGAGAATGCCAATTTCACGCTGGTCATGGGCAGTTCATGGCCTCCCGACGAGGACATCGTCATCCCCTATTTCAACAGCCACCGCGAGATGAAACTCATCATCGCTCCGCATGAGTTTGACCGTCACCGCCTGCATGTGCTCATGTCCAAGCTGTCGCGCCCGGCACGTTTCTATAGCGAGGCCACACAGAAGAACGTCGCCAATGCCGACTGCCTGATCATCGACAGCTTCGGATTGCTGTCGTCGCTCTACCGCTACGGCCAGGCCGCATACATCGGGGGAGGCTTTGGCGCCGGCATCCATAACATCAATGAAGCTGCCGTCTATGGCATTCCCGTCATCTTCGGCCCCAAGCACCACAAGTTCCAGGAGGCCAAGGACCTCATTGAGCTCGATGGCGCGATGAGCATCCACGACGCCGACTCATTCTCGGCTGCGATGGACCCCCTGCTGGAGAACGAGCCGCTAAGGCTGCACTGCGGCAAAACGGCCGGAAATTACATCCAGTCACACCTGGGAGGCACACAGCTCATCTACAACATGATTTTCAAGAAAAGTATTAACGATGACGACAATCCCGATGTCATCCAAGATAATACAGTTCCAAAATGATTAAGCTTTTACCTCTCAAACAATCCATTTTCCTCGCCTGCCTGTTGGTCATGATGACATCAACGGCTGCCGAGGATTTTTTGTATCATGGCCTCCGCTACGTTGTCACGGGGAGCAACACCGTTGCAGTCGCTCCCAGTCTTGACGCTCCCTACAGTGGAGAAATCGTCATTCCCGGTTCGGTGACTGGCGGCGACGGCATCACCTATACCGTTACGGCGGTTGGCGAGAACGCCTTTGCCAGCTGCAACGACCTCACAAGCGTTGTTGTGCCCAATTCGGTCACCGATATCGGCAAAAAGGCTTTTTACCAATGCTTGTTCTTAAGCCATGTGGAGCTCCCTGAATCGGTGAGCGCCATCGGCAATGCGGCCTTCGCGGCTTGCCAGAGCCTTAAGGACATCAGCATCCCCAGTGCCATGAGCGCCATTCAAGACAGCACGTTCAACGGCTGCTCCAGCCTCACCGCCGTTTCCATCCCCCATTCGGTCACAGCTATCGGCACAGGGGCGTTCGCTTCGTGCTGGAGGCTTGAGAGCGTCGTCATGGCCAACTCGGTAAGGGCCATCGGCGAGATGTCCTTTGCCAACTGCGACGCTTTGTCAAGCGTGATTCTATCGGGCAATCTCGTCACGATTGGCGCCAAGGCCTTCCGCAGGTGTTCGGCACTCACCGGAATAACAATTCCCGGCTCGGTGACCGTCATCGGTGACGAGGCGTTTGCCAGTTGCGGGAACCTAACGGCCATTACCATTCCCGCTTCGGTGACCACGCTCGGCAACGACATCATCGCCGAGAGCACAGCCATCACCTCGATCAACGTCGAGGCGGGCAATCGCGTGTATGACTCGCGCGGGAATTGTAACGCCATCATCGAGACAGCGGCCAATACGCTCCTCTTCGGTTGCCAGGCCACCATCATTCCAGGCACAGTCATCACCATTGGCGAAAGGGCATTTAAGGAATGTACCACTTTGAGCAGTTTGGTGATTCCGCAGTCGGTCCAAACGATTGCCGGCGAGGCTTTCTATCACTGCACCGGACTGACAGGGATGGAAATTCCCGAGTCTGTAACGGCCATCGGTGACAACGCTTTCAAGCAATGCACCGGGCTCGTTAACGTCACCCTCCCTCCACACATCACTGTCATCAGCAAGGGGTTGTTTGACAATTGCACTTCGCTGGAGGGCATCACGATTCCTGGCATGGTGACGGACATCCAGGAAAGAGCGTTTTACAATTGCGAGGCCATGACCGGCGCTTCACTGCCCAACTCGGTGAAGACCATTGGAGACGAGGCCTTCTGCTGGTGCTCCCAGCTCGAGGCCATCAACATCCCCACATCGGTTACAACCATTGGCCACCATGCCTTTGGACATTGCCGCAAGTTGGCCGGTATCAACATTCCCTCCTCGGTCACCAGCCTGGGCTCTGCAGCGTTTTACAGCTGCTCGCGGCTCAACAGCATCACCCTGCCTTACTCTATCAGCGTGATCAACGATCACACTTTTGCCTATTGCTGGGGACTGACCACGGCAGACATTCCCCACACGGTCACCGCCATCGGCGACTACGTGTTCTATGACTGCTCTGAGCTCACAAGCCTCACTTGCCGCGCCACCACACCTCCTGCGGTCTATAGCGACGAGACTTTTGGAGACATCTACAACACAGCGACGCTCTATGTGCCCGCAAGCGCTCTCAGCGCCTACAAGCGGGCCAACGTGTGGAAACAATTCAAGAACATCGTCGGGGTCGAGAACATGTCCGTCCCTGGTGACGTTGACGGCGACGGCAAGGTCAGCATTACCGACGTCACCGAGCTCATCGACCTGTTGATGCTAGGAACGGCCGCACAAAATCCCGCCGGTGACGTCGACGGCGATGGCAGGGTCAATATCACCGACGTCACGGCCATCATCGACTTGCTATTCGTTCAATGACAAATCGCCACATTTTCAAAAAAATTACGAAAAACGTTGAATATTAGCGAGAAATGTTATACCTTTGTGGCGCTTTAACAGAAATTTCAGGAGATGGTAGATGCTTTGAAGTTGAAAATCAAGACGTTACCATTTGGCACTCATGCGGTTGAGTGTCATTTGGACGAGTCTTTTTTTGAGGCCGATGAGCAAATCGAGGTGAGACGCGCCAGCGTGGATGTCACCCTGAATGTGACCCGCAAGAGCGATAACACCTACCGCCTGGAGATCGACTGCTATGGCACGATCACCACTGCGTGTGACCGCTGCCTGGACGATCTGGATTTGCCGGTGGACGCGAACTACTGCCTGAATGTTGAGCAAATGGGCAACGAGCTCGACGACACCAACGACGAGCTGCTGATAGTGCCTGAGGACTGGCGGGAACTGGACGCCGCGCCACTAGTGCGCGACACCGTGTTGCTGGCCCTTCCCATGACGCACTGTCATGACAGCGAGGACGAGTGTAATGCCGACATGCTCGAAGCCCTCAACAGCCATCGCGTCGAGGCCGTCCCCGACAACGATGAACAAACGCAAAGTGAGACAACAGTTACCGACCCGCGATGGGAGGCACTGAAAAAATTGAAACAACAATAATTTTTAAATAACTACAAGAAAATGGCACATCCTAAAAGAAGACAGTCTAAGACTCGTACCGCTAAGCGCCGCACCCACGATGTGGCTGTGGCCCCCACTATCGCTCAGTGCTCTAACTGTGGCGCATGGCATGTTTATCACACCGTATGCCCCGAGTGCGGATACTACCGTGGCAAGAACGTGATGGGCAAGGAGGAAGCCTAAATCGCACTCTGCCGCCAAGCCTCTATCCGGCATAGCGGCTAACAGCGATTACAGCCAATCGTGATATCCTGAATGGACTGAATCTTTCACATTATTCATTCTCATTTAGGATATTGATTTTGAAAAACAACATTGTAGTTCAAATAATAACGCTTTCTAGCTTATGCTGAACGCAAAAATTTCAGGCATCGCCTCATATCTTCCCGACGATGTCCTGGATAACGAGATGCTCTCACAAATGGTGGACACCAACGACGAGTGGATTACCACTCGCGTGGGTGTCAAGGAGCGTCGTATCCTCAAGAAGTCTGTCGGCTCGTCCTACATGGGCATTCAAGCCGTCAACAAGCTGCTTGAGGAGACAGGAACCGACCGCAACGACATCGACCTGCTGATCTGCCCCACATCTAACCCCGATTACCGCTTCCCCTCCACGGCATCGGTCATCGCGCACAATGTGGGTATCGAGAAAAAGTGCTATGCCTATGACATTCAGGCAGCATGCGCCGGATTTCTCGTGGGATTGTATGAAGCCACCGCCTACATCCGCGCTGGCATCTACAAGAAGGTCATCGTCGTTTCGGCCGAGAAGATGTCAAGCATGGTCAACTACAACGACCGCGCAACCTGCCCCTTGTTTGGTGACGCGGCAGCAGCGATGCTGCTCGAACCCACCGAGGAACCCATCGGCGTGATGGACGGCATTTTCCACGTGGACGGCTCTGGACTGGAGCACCTGGTTTACAAAGCAGGCGGCTCGGCACTGCCCACCAGCCATGAGACCGTGGACGCCGACTTCCACTACGTCTATCAGGAGGGACGCGCGGTTTACCGCCATGCCGTCATCGACATGCTCACCTCCAGCCGCGACATCATGAAGCGCAACGATCTGACCGTGGACAACATTCAGTGGTTCGTCCCCCATCAGGCCAACCTGCGCATCATCGAGGCTGTCGGCTCACGGCTGGGCATCCCCGAAGACAAGGTGCTGGTCAACATCCAGCATCGTGGCAACACCAGCGCCGCCAGCATCCCCTTGTGCCTGGACGAAAACAAGCACAAGCTCCACAAGGGAGACAAGTTGGTGCTCACGGCTTTTGGTGCCGGATTCACCTGGGGAGCGCTCTACCTCATCTGGTCGCTGTAAACCAGCACCAGCAGGAAAACGAAGCATCACTACTCTAGAAGATTGTAACACATCAACCCGAGTAGCGATGCTTTTTGAATAATCCACCCAGCCCTCCCAACTAAGGACTAAAAACTAAGGACTAAGAACTAAGGACTAGGGACTAGGGACTAGGGACTAAGGACTAAAAACCAAGGACTAACAACTAAAAACTAAAATAATGCACCGAGCAGGATTTGTCAACATCGTGGGAAACCCCAATGTGGGAAAATCAACACTGAGCAACCGCCTGGTGGGCGAACGTCTGTCCATCATCACAAGCAAAGCACAGACCACACGCCACCGCATCATGGGCATCGTCAACACCGATGACTACCAGATCGTCTTCAGCGACACGCCCGGCGTGCTCAAGCCCAAATTCAGGCTCCAGCAGAGCATGCTGGAATATTCCACCGGCGCCCTTGTTGACGCCGATGTGCTGCTCTATGTCACCGATGTCATCGAGTCCCCCACCAAGAATCAGGACTTCCTCGACAAGGTGGCCAAGGAGAAAATCCCCATCTTGTTGGTCATCAACAAGATCGACCTGCTGAAGGGCAACGAGGAACTCGTGCGCATCATCGACCAGTGGAAGCAGCTGCTGCCCACGGCCGAGGTGTTCCCCACCAGCGCCCTCGAGAACTTCAACGTTGACAACATCATGAAACGCATCGTCGAGCTGCTGCCCGAGTGTCCTCCTTACTTTGGCAAGGACGCCTTGACCGACCGCAGCAGCCGCTTCTTTGTCACCGAGATCGTGAGGGAAAAGATCCTGCTCACCTATGACAAGGAAGTCCCCTATGCCACTCAAGTCATCGTCGAGAAGTTTGACGAAAGCGACAACGCCATCCACATCATGGCTGTCATCTATGTCGAGCGCGATAGCCAAAAGGGCATCATCATCGGCCACCAGGGCAAGATGCTCAAGCGGGTGGGAACCGAGGCACGAAAGGACATCGAGAAATTCTTTGACAAGAAAGTTTTCCTTGAGCTTTATGTCAAAGTCGAGAAAGACTGGCGCAACCAGGAAAAGAAACTCAAAGCCTTCGGCTACATCGAGTGAAAAGTAATATTATAGGCTTTAGGTTTTAGGTTTCAGGTTTTAGGCGTTAGGTTTTAGGGACTAACAACTAAGGACAAAAAACTAAGGACTAACAACTAAGGACTAAGGACTAGAAACTAAGGACTAGAAACTAGGGACTAGGGACTAAGAAACTAACAACTAAAAACTAAAATAACAATGGGACGATTAGTTGCTATCGTGGGACGGCCCAATGTGGGCAAGTCAACACTCTTTAACAGGCTCACGCAGACGCGCGATGCCATCGTCAACGACACCAGTGGCACCACGCGTGACCGCCAGTACGGCAAGATGGAGTGGAACGGCATGGAAATGTCGGTAGTGGACACCGGCGGATGGGTGGTCAACAGCGAGGACATCTTTGAAGACGAGATCAACAAGCAGGTCCAGCTTGCCATCGACGAAGCCGACGTCATTCTCTTTGTCGTGGACATCAAGAACGGCATCACCGACCTTGATGACCAGGTCGCTGACATCTTGCGCCGCACCTCCAAGCCTGTGATTGTCGTCGCCAACAAGGACGACAACAACCTGAGCATGTATGCCGAGGCCGAGTTCTACGCACTGGGACTGGGACAGCCCTTCTCCATCTCGGCGGCCAACGGCAACGGCACGGGCGACCTGCTTGACGAGGTGGTGAAGCAGATGCCCGACAAGGCCGACGAAGCCATCGACGAGGACTTGCCGCGCTTTGCCATCGTGGGCAGGCCCAATGCCGGCAAATCATCACTGGTCAACTCCCTGATGGACGAGCAGCGCAACATCGTGACCGATATCGCCGGCACCACGCGCGACAGCATCTACTCGCGTTACAACAAGTTCGGCTTTGACTTCTACCTGGTGGATACCGCCGGTATCCGCAAGAAGAACAAGGTCAACGAGGACATCGAGTACTACTCGGTGCTGCGCTCGATCCGCGCCATCGAGAACTGCGACGTGTGCATCCTGCTCATCGACGCCACACGAGGCATCGAGTCACAGGACGTCAACATCTTCTCCATCATCCAGAAGAACCGCAAAGGCCTTGTCGTTCTCGTCAACAAGTGGGATATTGCCCAGAACAAGACACAGCAGAGCATGGACCACTTCGAAGCCACCATCCGTGAGCGCTTTGCCCCGTTCACCGATTTCCCCATCATCTTCGGGTCCGCACTCACTAAGCAGCGCATCCACAAGGTGCTGCAAACGGCTATCGACGTGTACAACAACCGTCGCATCGTCATCCCCACCTCGCAGCTCAACAACGTGCTGCAGGAGGCCATCCAGGCCTATCCGCCCCCCGCAGTCAAGGGCAAATACATCAAGATCAAGTACATCACCATGCTCAAGGGCGCCCATGTGCCCACGTTCATCTTCTTCTGCAACCTGCCGCAGTGGGTCAAGGATCCCTACAAGCGCTACCTCGAGAACAAGATACGCGAGCATTGGAACCTGCACGGAACCATCATCAACCTGTTCTTCCGTGAGAAATGATTATTTTCAATATAAGGAATACTTACGACTGCTGAAAAACGTTGTTTTTCAGCAGTTTTTCTTGACCAACGAAAAAAATCGAGCATTTTTATTCAAATTTTTTGCCCAAAATTTTGCAATTAAGTTTTTTATTTCTATCTTTGCATCGTGAAAAATGACTGAAAATAATAATAGTCATCCATTCAGGAAATAAAACGACAAGAACATATATACTTGAATTTTGGTTATGAAGATGGTGTGCTTTTGTGAAAAAGCGCACTTTCGCTTTTTATAAGGCCCCTCTTGCGGCTAATCCCGGCGCCCGATTGCCTTCATGCGCCATTACCGCCTTTTTAGGGCTTTTACCACGAAAAAACAATCGTCAGAAAGAGATAAATAAAAACTATTTCGTACCTTTGCCGACAAAGAATTCACAATCAATTATTTTACCACTATGAAAAAGATCAAACTCATGGTCATCTCGATGACCGTAATGATGATGGCAGCCGTGGCGCCTGCCGCAGCCCAGCCCGTGACCCAAAACGTCCAGCAACTCGAGCGCGACATCGAGCAGCACGAGAAGAACATCAAGGAGAAGGAAAACGCCATCAAGGATCTGGAAGAGCGCATCGACAACATGAAGTCACAGCTCAAGGACCTGGAGTCGCAAAAGAAGACCCTGGAAAAGGACCTGAAGGCCGAAATCAAAACCCGCAAGGACAAATTCACGACCCGTGACGAGCTGGTCTATGACCAAGAAATCGCCGACGTGTTCTACAACCCATACAACAAGGCCGATGTCGAGGAAGCGCTCGACAGCTTCGAGGGCATGGAAACCAAAGATGTCATCAAGAAAAAAGAACTGGTTGAAAAATACGGTGAGTACACCAAGGACATGAAAGAGTTCATGGAGAAGATGAAAAAACAGCTCGCCGCCAACAGGTGGAAATACCTCTCGTCATCCACCGACCTGTACAAGAAATTCGAGAAAGGCCTTAAGGGAACCAAGTACTGGAAGGTTTACAACAAGAAGGAGAAGAACGAGAGCATCGACTATCTGGACCGCGTCATGGACAAGATCATGCTCTTCAAGAACGACGGCCTCAAGAACGAAAGCCAGTTCAACGAAATCCTCAACATGCTCTACGCCAACTAAACAGGTCCAAGTGGGACCACACAGGACCCCAAAAACAAAAATCGCCGGCGAATCCCGTCGGCGATTTCTCTTATCCACACCGTGAACAGCAAACCTGGAATTACCGCAATTTCACGGGTTTTCTTCAAAATGTTTGCCCTTTTGTGAACACTCTATGGCGATAATGACTATCTTTGTGGTTCAATGAAATAACACCAAGCCAATGATTACAGGAGAAATCAAGAATAGAATAGACAGTATTTGGGACACCTTTTGGACAGGTGGCATAACCAATTCAATCACCATTCTCGAACAGATGACCTATCTGTTCTTTATGAAGATGCTCGACGATGCTCAGCGCACCAAGGAGGCCAATGCCAACGCTATGGGTGTGGCGGTGTCTGAGCCAACCATCGGCTACGGGTCGTGGCACAATCCTGAGACTGACCGCAACGTCCCCTACGAAGACTTGCGGTGGAGCACGTTCAAGAACTATGACCCCGAGACTATGTACCGCATCGTCAGCAAGGACGTGTTTGTGTTCATCAAGAACCTGAGTAGCGGCAAGGAATCGGCTTACAGCCGTTTCATGGAGAATGCGACCTTCTTGATTCAAAGCCCAAGAACCCTCACCAAGATTGTTGAGGGTATCGACCATCTTGACATGAACAACCGTGACACGATGGGCGATGTCTATGAGTATGTGCTCAGCAAGATGGCGGCTTCGGGCAACAACGGTCAATTCCGCACACCTCGACACATCATCCGTATGATGGTTGAAATTATGCAGCCCACCTTGAAGGACACCATCTGTGACCCTGCTATGGGTAGTGCAGGATTCATTGTCGAGAGTGCCAAGTATGTGCGGGAGCATTACAAGTCCGAACTGTTGAAGAAAGAGAATGCCCACCACTACAAGAATGAGATGCTGCACGGCTTCGACACCGACTTCACGATGCTGCGTATCGGTGCAATGAACCTGATGCTGCACGGTGTAGACAATCCTGACATTCAATACCGAGACAGTCTTTCAACTGACAACACCGACGAGAACCGCTATACCTTGTGCTTGGCGAATCCTCCTTTCACAGGAAGCCTCGACAATGAGGCGGTGAGCAAGTCCCTGCTTGCCATCACCAAGACCAAGAAAACTGAATTGCTGTTTGTCAGCCTGTTCATTCGTATGCTGCAAATGGGTGGTCGTTGCGCTTCCATCGTTCCTGACGGTGTATTGTTCGGCAACAGTACCGCCCATAAAGCATTGAGAAAAGAACTGATCGACAACCAACGGCTGCAAGCGGTGATTTCTATGCCATCAGGTGTGTTCCTACCCTATTCAGGAGTTTCCACTGCTGTTCTTGTCTTCACCAAGACCAATGCAGGAGGCACCGACAAGGTGTGGTTCTACGACATGAAAGCCGATGGCTACACCCTGGACCAAAAGCGTACCGAGTGCCCTGAGAATGATATTCCCGATGTGATAGCCCGTTTCAAGAACATGGATGCCGAGGCGACAAGGACACGCAAGGAGCAATCGTTCCTTGTTCCCGTCGAGGAAATCCGTGACAACGACTATGACCTCAGCATCAACAAGTACAAGGAAGTGGAACGTGTCAAGGTCGAATACGAAGCCCCCGAGGTCATCTTTGGCAAGATAGCCACCCTGCAACAGGACATCAACAACGCCATGGCAGAGTTCAAGGAGAAGTACCTATGAAAGAGGGATGGACATATAAAAAGTTAGGAGAGGTTGCTACTGTTGTTGGAGGCAGTACACCTAAATCAAATATTGAAGAGTATTGGGGTGGCACACATTATTGGGTTACGCCTGCCGACTTGAATGGCAATAAATATCAAGGTGCAACTCCTCGAACCATCACTGATTTGGCCGTAAAAAAAACCAACCTTCAATTACTCCCAATTGGAACAGTATTGTTATCATCACGGGCACCTATAGGGAAAGTTGCAATTACTACTGTCCCTATGTATTGTAATCAGGGGTTTAAGAATATAGTTTGTTCACATCTCCTAATAAATGAATTTGTTTATTGGTATCTATTTGGAAAAGTTGACTACCTAAATTCATTGGGTAGAGGTGCAACATTTAAGGAGATTTCAAAGAGAGCCACAGAGCAAATCCCTATACCTGTGCCGTCAATAGCGGAGCAGGAGCGGATTGTTGCGGAACTTGACTTGCTTTCGGGCATCATTGAGAAGAAGAAAGAACAACTAAAAGCCTACGACCAACTCGCACAGTCCATCTTCTACACCATGTTTGGCGACCCCATCGACAATCCCAAAGGATGGGAAACTGACATATTAGAGAATGTAGTATCTACGGATTGTTGTATCTCGTACGGCATTGTTCAACCCGGAAATGAGATTGAGAATGGGATTCCTGTTGTACGTCCTGTAGATTTAGTCAATCAGATAGTAACAAGAAAGGGGCTGAAGCAAATTGAGAAAAGAATATCAGATGATTACAAAAGAACTATCTTAAAAGGTGGAGAACTTCTTTTTTGTGTTCGTGGCACAACAGGTGTTATGAGTTTTGCTTCTGATGATTTGAAGGGATGTAATGTAACAAGAGGAATTACTCCCCTGTCTTTCAATGAATCAATCAATAAATATTATGCTTTTTACTATTTGAAAACAGATGGTTTGCAAGCAATGATTGCAGATAATACAAGAGGCATTGCATTAAAGCAAATTAATATGAAAGACGTTAGGGCATTACCTTTTCTTGTTCCTCCTCTTTCGCTTCAGCAGGAGTTTGCAGAGAAAGTTGAGGCAATAGAGCGGCAAAAGGCACTTGTTCAACAATCCATCGACGAGACCCAGACGATGTTTGACTGCACAATGGATAAATACTTCGGATAAAAAGCATAGGTGAATATGGAAAGTTTCTTACCCAATCAAGGTAATTACCAATCACTCCTGGTTTTTCAAAAGGCTGAGTGCATCTATGATATTACCTATTATTTTGCCCACAAGTTTCTGGCCAAAGGAGATCGCACGGTTGACCAGATGATTCAAGCGGCACGAAGCGGCAAACAAAACATTGCCGAAGGAAGTGCGGCATCGGCAACGTCAAGTGAAACGGAACTTAAACTCACCAATGTGGCAAAAGCCAGTTTACATGAACTGCTTATTGACTACGAAGACTTCCTAAGGGTGAGGAAACTGCAGCAATGGGCCACCGATGACCCGCGCAGTGTGCAGACCCGCAGGGTGTGCGCCAAGCATAATGACAGCGCATTTTACCGAGATGCGATAGAAACGCGCAGTGCCGAGACGATAGCAAATATTGCCATCACGCTCATCCATCAGGAGGACTACATGCTGCGCAAACTCATCAACCGTTTGCAAGATGACTTTGTGAAAAACGGCGGCATCAAGGAACGCATGTATCAAGCCAGAATCAATTACCGCAATAAAACAGGAGGAAAGAAAGAGGAATAGAGAACTTATAAGGCTTATAGGCCTTATAGGTCTTATAAGTCCTATCATTAAACGACCAGCTATTATGAGGAACTTCGACTATCTACAAGAATTGGGTTTGACCGAGCTGCACAACTTCTGCTCTGCGGCAGAGGAGATGCAGGTGAGTAATCCTGACCTGAGTGCCGTTAGCGCAAGGAAAGCATTGGAGTATATCGTTCGGGCACTCTATTTAATGAAACACATCGATGTCCCCGAGCGGGTATCCCTGTTTGAACTTGTGGATGGCGAGGTATTCCGTGAGTTCATTGGCGACGAGCGGGTGATGAAAGGTGTCCACTATGTGCGCAAGGTGGGCAACAATGGGGCGCATGGCAAGCATGTGTCAGGGGGAGAATCGTTCTTCTGCCTGCTTAACCTCTACAATGTGGTTGCTGCCATCCTGCACAAACTGACCTTCATCAAAGAGATAGTTCCGTTTGACAGAGACCTCATCCCCAACAATCCGCAAGCATCAGTCATCACCCCTGCCACGGTAACTGTGACACCTACCTCAACTATCGTCGAGGCAGCAGACAAAGAGGCTGTTGAGGACAAAACTCCTGTGGTGGAAGTCGCTACCGACATCAGCGAGGCAGAGACACGCAAACTGTACATCGACTTGATGTTGAAAGAAGCAGGATGGGATGTGTTGGACACAGATGGGGCGATACAGCCCTCAAAGGCCTGCATCGAGGTCGAGGTGGAAGGGATGCTCAATGCCGAGGGCAAGGGCTACTGTGATTATGTCCTGTTCGGCAGTAATGGTCTGCCTCTTGCAGTCATTGAGGCCAAAAGGACGAGCGTTTCTCCCGTCAAGGGCAAGCATCAAGCAGAACTGTATGCCGATTGCCTTGAAAAGCGATATGGGGTAAGACCCGTCATCTACTATACCAACGGCTTTGAGACCCATATCATTGACGGGCTGGGCTACCCTCCCCGCAAGTTGTATGCCTTCCACACCGAGGCCGACCTGGAACTGCTCATCCAAAAACGCAAGCGGCACGACATCACCGACTTCAGTGTGAAGGACAGCATCACCGACCGCCATTACCAAAAGATGGCGATTAAATCGGTGTGTGAGCACTTTAACACCAAGCATCGCCGCGGCCTGCTGGTGATGGCGACGGGAACAGGAAAAACGAGAGTTGCCATATCATTGGTTGACGTGTTGACCCGTAACGGATGGGTGAAAAATGTCCTGTTCCTTGCCGACAGGATTCCCTTAGTCAGTCAGGCGCACAAGAACTTCGTGAAGTTGCTGCCCCACATGACCACATCAATCCTAAGCGAGGATAAAGATCCCGACACTAATGCCCGCATTACGTTCTCGACCTATCAGACGATGATTAACTACATCGACACTGATGAGAAAGCCTTCAGTGTCGGACGCTTTGACCTGATTATCATCGATGAGGCTCACCGCAGTATCTTCGGCAAGTATTCGGCCATCTTCAACTACTTTGACGCGCTGCTTGTCGGCTTGACAGCGACACCAAGAGACGAGGTGGACAAGAGCACCTACGAGACCTTCCAAATGGAACAAGGTGTGCCCAACTATGCCTACGAATTGGAGGATGCTGTGGCGGAGGGCTACCTTGTCAACTACAAGGGCTTCAAGCGTGGTTCATTGATTCTGAAAGAGGGCATCAAATACAACAATCTCAGCGAAGAGGAAAAAGAACAACTCGAGAAGGTATGGGAGTATGAACAGGCCATCAAGGCGATTGAAGGCGACCCCCAACACCGAGACATCGAGAGCAAGGAGATATTCAATTACATCTTCAACCTCGACACCATCGACCGTGTGCTGCAAGACCTGATGGAGAACGGCCTGAAGGTGCAGAGCGGTGAGCGCATCGGCAAGACCATCATCTTTGCCTACAACCACCGCCACGCTGAAATGATTGTCGAGCGGTTCTACTACCTCTATCCTGAATACTCATCAGACTTCTGTGCCCTTATCGACAACTATGTCACCTATTCCAAAGACCTCATCGACAAGTTCGAAATCAGGGACGGTAACCCGCAGATAGCCGTTTCGGTCGATATGCTTGACACAGGCATTGACGTTCCTGATGTGCTCAACCTTGTGTTCTTCAAGGTGGTCAAGAGCAAAATCAAGTTCATGCAGATGATTGGCCGAGGCACACGTCTGTCGCAAGATATATTCGGCCCCGGAAATAATAAGGAGTTCTTCTACATCTTTGATTGGTGCAGGAACTTCGAGTATTTCGACAAGAATCCTGACGGGCAGACAGCAGCCGTTGCACCGTCATTGACCGAGAAGATTTTCAGCATTCGGGCTAAGATTGCGTTCCACTTGCAGCATCAGCAATGGCAAGAAGATGAGTATGCCCGGGGGCTGCACGACGAAATCAAAACGCTCTTGAAAGAACAGGTCGCATCGCTGTCTGACAGCCATATCTCTGTAAGGGAAAAGTGGGCCGACGTCAGCCACTTCAAGGACAACGACTCATGGACATACATTTCGGAAGTTGATGTCAACACATTGAGCAATGTCATCGCACCCTTGCTGCCCAAAAACACTCTCGATGAGAGTGCCAAGAAATTTGACCTGTTGGTGATGCTGATTGAACTGTCGCTGATTGGCGGTGAGGGCAATGCCACCAAAGCGGTGCACTCGGTTCAAACGATTGCCGAGAAACTGCAAGAGAAAGCCACCCTGCCACAGGTACAGGCCAAGATGGGCACTATCAAGGAAGTATTGACTGATGTCGCATGGCAGAACGTCTCGCTCAAATGGCTTGAAAAGGTCAGGAATGACCTGAGAGATCTCATCAAGTTCCTCATTGGTCAAGGTGGTCAATGGTTCACCGTGGACATCGAGGACGAAATCAGCGACGAGGGTACGATGGAAGGCATCACACCCCGTGTGTCCTACAAGCAGAGCGTGTTGGACTTCCTGTCGAAGAACAGAAACCTGCCCGTGCTCCAAAAGATCTACGATATGGAGCAACTGACAGCAACCGACTTTACCGAACTTGAACGCATCCTGTGGCAAGAACTCGGCAGCAAGGAAGACTACGACAAGTTCACCAACGGGATGCTGTGCGGTAGCAATGTCGCCATGTTTGTCCGTTCCTTGGTGGGTGTTGACCGCAAGAATGCGGTAAGGCGGTTCTCGGAGTTCATTTCAGGCAACGAGTTGAATGCCGAGCAAGAGGATTTCCTGAATACCATCATCGCCTACGTGTGTGAGAACGGTGACATCACCAAAGAGATCGTCGTTAACGAGTCGCCATTTGACGAGCGGCTATCGGTCTTCACCCCCTATATGCTGCCCCTCGCCAAGTATATCGACACCATCCACGGGGTCATCACCCCACAAACCGCGTAACAGCACGCACATACCCGACGAACAAACGAACGAACGAAAACAAAAATCGCCGGCACCATCAAGTGTCGGCGGTTTATTGTGGTCCCACTTGGGCTTGGTGGTCCCACTTGGGCTTGAACCAAGGACTCCCTGATTATGAGTCAGGTGCTCTAACCAACTGAGCTATAGGACCTGCTTTGTACTGGCGGCAGTGTTTTTGCGCCAAAAGCGACTGCAAAGATACTAAAAAAACAGAAACCGACAATCATTTTGCCGCGATTTTCTCACTCGCCCCCAAAACTTCGTTTCTCAAGTGAGAGCGTCATAACTCTTTCGCAGGGTTTTAATCGGCCTAACAGCCGAAAAATTAAACAAAATTTGTTTGATTTGGCGAGCAACGCGAGCATCAAGGCGGATACCCCCTAAACTCTAAACCCTAAACTCTAAACTGCGAGCGCAGCGAGCCTCCCTAAGCTCTAAACTGCGAGCAACGCGAGCCTCCCCTAAGCTCTAAACTCTAAACTCTAAACTGCTCGCGCAGCGAGCATCACTACCCCATAAAGTTAGTAAAGAGGTTGATGAGCCATCCACTGATGGCCATGTAGATGGTGATGCCCACAATATCGTTGGTCACCGTGACGAACGGGCCGGTCGCAATGGCGGGATCAATCTTCAAGCGCTCGAGCACCAGCGGCACCACTGTGCCGAACAGCGAGGCGAACATCACCACCAGGAACAGTGACGTGGTCACGGCGGCAGCGGCGATATTAGACTTGGTGGCATTGTCATCAACAGGGAAGAAGCGGGTGTACAGGAAGATGAGCAGGCCCATCACCAGCGCATTGATGAGCGCCGTGGAGAACTCCTTGAACAAGTGCTTGCCCACGTGCTTGACGTCCAGGCTGCCGTTGGCAAGGCCCTGCACGACGATAGCGCTGGACTGAGTACCCACGTTACCGCCCGTGCCGCCAATCAGCGGGATGAACAACGCCAGACCGGGCAGGATGCGCAACAGGTCGGCATCGCCCTCGCCTCCGCCCAGAATCAAGGCGTTGATGATACCGCCCACCAGGCCGATGAGCAGCCACGGCAGTCGGGCACGCACCTGACGGAAGACGTTGTCGTCGGTCTCGATGTCGCCCCAGATACCCGAGGCCATCTGGTAGTTGTCCTCGCCCTGCTCACGCACGCGGTCGATGATGTCGTCGACGGTGATGCGTCCCACCAGGCGACCGATGCTGTCCACGACGGGCATGGCCACGAGGTCATATTTCTCGAAGTCGAGGGCGACGTCCTCGATATGGGTATCGGTACGCACGCTGATGGGGTCGGGCTCCATGACGTGCTTGATCTTGGAGGCTGACGGATTGGTGATCGTGGTCTTCAAGGGGAAGATGCCCTTCAGGCGGTTGTCATCGTCAACGACATAGATCACATAGATCTCGTCAACTTCCTCGGCTTGCTGGCGCATGGCCTTGATGCAGTCGGGCATCGACATGTTCTCGTTGACGACAATCATCTCGGTAGACATGTAACCACCGGCGGTGTCCTCGTCATACTGCAGCAGGTCCACGATGTCGCCCGCCTGCTCCACGTCGTCGATGTGGCTGATGACATCCTCACGGTCCTCCTCGTCGAGCTCCTGGATCACGTCCACAGCGTCGTCGGCATCCATCTGCTCGACTTGCTTGGCGATTTCCTCGTTGGGCATCAGCTCCATCAGGTCATGGCGCTGGTCCTCGTCGAGTTCCACGAGCACGTCGGCAGCGGTCTCGTCATCGAGCATCATCATGATGAACAAAGCCTCTTCATCGTCGAGGTCACCGACCAGTTCGGCTAGGTCGGCAGGGTGCAAGTCCCTGATTTGGGCACGCACCAGTTCCTCGTTCTTGTTGTCGATGAGCCGATTGAGGTTTTGCAAATATTCTTCGGTAAACTCTTTCATTGCGGTTCTTGGGTCTTAATGGATATTAGTAATTACTTCGCTTGCGGCTGTTCCATGGCAAGCCGCGTCAGGGCAATGAAATCTTCAACGCCCAACGTCTCGGGACGTTGTCGGAACACATCCCGCTCCATCACCGCCGGGTCGCCCATGAATACCGACTTCAGCGAGCTGCGCAGCATCTTGCGCCGTTGCCCGAAGGACAACTTCACCAAGCGCTTGAACATGCGCTCGTCAACGCCCAAGTCGGTCACGCCATTGCGCTTGAGGCGGAGGACTCCGCTCTTGACCTTGGGCGGCGGATTGAACACGTGCTCATCGACCGTGAACAGGTACTCGATGTCATACCAGGCCTGCAGCAGCACCGACAGGATGCCGTAGGTCTTGCTGCCTGGCGGCTCGGCGATGCGTTGTGCCACCTCGCGCTGCAACATGCCGCTGCAGCAGGCCACCTGGTCGCGGTAGTCAAGCACCTTGAAGAAAATCTGTGTCGAGATGTTATAGGGATAGTTGCCAATGACGCAGAAGGGGCGGTCGCCATACAGCTTGTGAAGATCCATCTTCAGGAAGTCCTCGCCGATGATGCGCCCGTGCAGCTGCGGATAGGCCACCTCGAGATAGTCCACGCTCTCGCTGTCGAGTTCCACTACGGTCAGGTCCAGGCCCATGTCGAGCAGGAATTTAGTGAGCACACCCATGCCGGGCCCCACCTCCAACACGGGCAGGTCACGAAAGTCGTCCAGTGTGTGGGCGATGCGCTCGGCAATCGACAGATCGGTCAAGAAATGCTGGCCAAGTGACTTTTTTGCTCTAACTTTCCGCATGTTTGTTCTTTTATTGTTATCTTTGCACGCTCTGATGCGTCCTATAGCAATTTGCAAAGTTACTGCTTTTTTTGCAGTACAGGATGCATCGACAGCAAGATTTTAACCCAACAAGACAAGAATAACAGTGAAAAAAGCCGTCTCTTATCTCGTGAAATATGGCATCCCCCTCGTTATTGGAGTGGGACTGATGTACTTCCTATACAAGAATGTGGACATCAACTCCATGATGGACACCCTCAAGAGTGATGTCAACTACTGGTGGTTCATCCCCGTGGCCGTGGTGAGCATCCTGAGCCACATCTTCAGGGCGCTGCGCTGGCGCCTGCAGCTCAAGGCCATCGACGTCAAGCCGTCGTTCAGCGCGCTGCTCAACAGCATCTTCGGCACCTATGCCGTCAACCTCGTGTTCCCACGCTTGGGCGAGGTGTGGCGCTGCGGCTACATCGCCAACCGCCAGAAGGCCTCGGTCACCCAGGTCATGGGCTCGATGGTGGCCGACCGCCTGACCGACACGGTTACCGTGCTGGCACTGACGCTGGTCACCTTCCTGCTCGCACAGGGCGCGTTCGGCCAGTTCTTTGACACCTATCCACAGATGAAGGAGAACTTCATGAACATCGCCAGCGACGCCCGCATCTGGATCGGCACGGCGGTAGCCCTCATCGCCATCGGCTGGCTGCTGGTGATGAAG
>CACYAW010000031.1 GCA_902772455.1 uncultured Bacteroidales bacterium | reverse complement strand
GTTATAGTTGTTGTAAATCTTGAGATACAGCAGTGCTGTGCAACCTGTCACGTCAACACTGGTCAGCGCATCACGCCAGCAGTAGAAGCCCGTCAAGGTGGTGTTGCCCCGAACCCACAACGTTCTCAGACTGCTGTGACTGTTCACACTGACTGTGGTGAGTTGGTTATTCTGGAGATACAGCTCTTGCAACACCGTGTTACTGGCCACGTTGATAGACGTCAACTTGTTGTAACCCAAATTGAGGTAAATCAGCTTGGTGTTGGCGCTCACGTCAATCGAGGTGAGATTATTGGAGTAGAGATCCAATCTTTTTAATTGGGTAAAATACTGCACACCCGTCATGTTGGAAATGCCCTTGTAAGGCAGATTCAACGTGTCGCGCGCATTGAGTTGCGCCGTGGTGATGGTGCCGCTGGGATACTGGCTCATCAGGTAGGAGCGGAAGGTCGCGTCAGGGAAGTTCGTGCTGTTGATGGTCACATCGGCGTGGACTGCGAGTGCAGCCATCAGTGCAGCCAATGAAAAAAGTAATAGTTTCTTCATGATCGTTATCGTTTTATTAGTTAATAAATTTGTATTCCAATTCTTTAGTAATGCCGCAAATTTAATGATAATTATTTATAAATCCAATATAAATTCGGCGAATTATTACTTTAATTCTCGATATTTCACTTACAAGCCAGAGATTAGTAAGCAATTCGGTTTTTCCCAATACAAACAAGACGGCCGGCTGCGCGGGCAGTCGGTCGTCTGTTTTTTGAAGAGGTGCCTCCGCTCTCGGACGGATGAGTCTCAGTCACTCACCAATGCACACTTTGAATCACCAAGGTTGCAATCTCGGTTGTCATTCTGACAACCAGTTATCTCTAATTCCAGGTGCCGCCCAGGATGATGTCGATGATGGCGTTGATGTCGGCAATGTTGATTTCTCCGTCACCGTTCACATCGGCAGCAGGGGTGCTACTGTTTCCGCCCAGAATCATGTCGATGGCGACGTTCACATCAGCAATGTTCACTTCAAGGTCGCCGTTAACGTCACCCATGAATATATCTTCAACAATCTGTCCGAAATAGGGATACCAGTTTTCGTCAGCCCGGTAGGCATCAGCCATCCCCTGCAGCACATGAAGCGTGCGACCTGAGTAACCATAACTATTAGAATAGAATGTACGATTCCCGCTCGATACATTCGAGAGGTCAGCAATGTAGCAATACACATCCGCCAGCCGCCAGCAATTACAGAACGCGTTGTCACCGATAGAAGTTACCGAGTTGGGGATGACGATGCTGGTCAGATCTATGCAATCATAGAACGCCCCGTAACCGATCTCAGTTACCGAGTTGGGGATGACGATGCTGGTCAGACTGTCGCAACCATAGAACGCATAGTCATCGATAGTAGTTACTGAGTAGGGAATAGTCGTGTTCTTGCAGCCATAAAGTAATGTGTTATAGGCGGTCTCGATAATTGCATTGCAATTGTTGCGCGAATCATATCTTGGATTGCCACTTTCTACCACGATGCTGGTCAAACCAAGGCAACTCTCGAACACCCCGTAACCAATCTCAATTACTGAGTTGGGAATGTCGATGCTGGTCAGACTGTCGCAACTATAGAAGGCATAGTGACCGATCTCAGTCACCGAGTTGGGGATGACGATACTGGTCAGACTGACGCAGGCACCGAACGCAAAGTTACCGATCTTAGTTACCGAGTTGGGGATAATAGTGTTCTTGCAGCCAGCAATCAACTCATTATCGGTGGTCTCGATAATTGCATTGCAGTTGTTGCGCGAATCAAACCTTGGGTTGCCACTTTCTACCACGATGCTGGTCAGCCCAGGGCAGTTCCCGAACGCCTCTTGACCGATCTCAGTTACCGAGTTGGGGACGACGATGCTGGTCAGATCATGGCAACCATAGAACGCAATGTCTTCGATAGAAGTTACCGGGTAGGTGGTTCCATCATAGGTAACGGTGGCCGGGATGACGACATCGCCTTTATACCCGATAAATAAAAAACCAGGAACACGGCGGGAAGCCACGGCGGCCTCGTTGCCGTGGATGTTGTAACAGATGTCATCGACCATGAAGTCGGCGGCCGTAGCCGTTAAAGGCAACAGGAGTGCCAGCAGCAATACAGAAAAGCGGAATAGTTGTTTCATAATCATAATGTTTAGAAATAAATAATTAATAACGGTTTATATCATTGATTAAAGGTTTCGCCCGCAAAGGTAATAAAGATTATTTATTGGTGTCCAGTAATCATCGTTAAAAATGTAGCCGGCAAGGACATTTTTTTGATGCGGGCGAAACACCCGAAGGGTGTCATCTGAGTAACCGGGGGTACCTGCTAATGAAACGAGCGAAGCGAGTGAAGAGGCAGGCACCCCCGGAACTGTAATCCAGCCATGTCGTCGCCAAAGGCGACCCCAATGTCCATGACCGTCAAGGGAGCCGCCTCCAGCGACATTCGTGCGTACGGCCGAACCCGTGGTGATGCTGACTCTCTCGCTCCGCTCGATTGCCAGCATTACCACGGGTTACTGAGAGGCTCGCCCCTTGGGCGAGTACAACACTAAAGCAACTGCTATGAACGAATAGCGTCCATAGTAAATATCAGTCAGCGAAATAAAATAAGGGAACGATATAGCAGTTGACCCTGCGATGGAACGACAATATATTTAACCGTGCTATCGCACGGGAAATTAAAGAAACTTAGCGTCTTTGCGACTTAGCGTGATATTTGGTGGCGGGTGTTTGGGCTGAATAGTTACCCATTTTCCATACATCCACACAAAAAAAGCGGCCGGCTGCGTGGGCAGTTGGTCGCTTCGTGTTTTTGATGTGGTACCTCCGGGACTCACGAGGAGGTTAGCCCTTAACCTCTTATCTATTTTTTGTGCCGGTTTTGTGCCGACATCGCCCAGTCAACATCTTAGAGGCCTTGCTTGGCCATTAAAATCCTTATTGTCCGTTCCTTCTCCTCCAGGATCTGCTTGAGGTAGTTTATTGTCTCCTCGTTCTCCGGTAGAGCCGCTACTGTTCTAGAGCCGACCACTGGATCCGTATCAAAGAAATAGCCCACGGGAACTTCCAACACTTCTGCTATCTTTTCAATCGTCTTTGTGTTTGTTGTTCCTCGTCTAATTGCGGACTGGATTGTTGACTCATCGCGGCCAATTCGCCGCGCCAATTCACGCATAGTGATTTTGCGTTCCTCGCACAATGTGCGGATTAACAGGAAATTAGCCATAAAAACATCATTTGTAAATAGTTGATTAATATTTTTTAACAGGAATTATTTACCTTACTATGGAAAATAATTCTACCTTTGTGCCGTAAATTTATATCAAATTAGTAATATATGCAAGGAAATAAGGTAAAAAATTCGCAAGCATCTGAACAAGCGCTTCAGGATTCGCAGAGATTAACTGAATTTCTCAATGGCGTTCCGCATGGAGATTACCGTGATGTTGTTAATATGATTATTGAAAAATGTATGATCAACTATACAACCTTTAATAATTGGCGCGCGGGCAAATGCCGCATTCCAGAACTGTATAAGTCAACAATCAATATTATCGCAAATCGTTCCGTCTTTTAATTGTTCGCCAGCGGCTGCCATTACTGGGCGAAAGGATGGTGGCTGCTGGTTTTTATCGATTTTCATTATGGAGTTTTATTTGATTAAAAACAGAGATGGCGATATCTTGATCAGGATGGTCCACATTGAGAATGACTGGACGATTTCGTTTTTATATTCCGATAACGGGGACAGACGCTTTCGCGACTGTCTCATCGATGCCGTTGAGCGGTGTGGTGTACTAGTTCAAGAGGTAAAGAACCGTTCTCACACCAGCGGCGTCAATTATTGTGTCATTCAGTTTTCAGGACAAGGCACAGATTTCTGCCTGGATGGTCCTGGAGAAGTATGCGAATCTGCAGGACTATTTTTGGGAGCAGAATTAAAACTTGAAGAGGCATGAGCATTGACAGAAGAAAGCGCAAAATTTACGGGCTACGCTACAGAATGAAGAAGAAAGGCTATCGGTTTGATGGCCGCAATCATTATTGCTATATGCCTGATGACCCTACAAACCGGTCAAAACTGATGGAGCGTCGCCTTGTGTCCCTCGGTTACGGCATAGAGTATAACCTGCTGCACCTGTTTGCTGAAAATGGGGGGGGTAACGGTCTTTTGGTGCGCTGTGCTCTGTACGTTTCTTTGCTGATCCTTTCAAACAACCTGATACAACTAACCTAATCGAACCGACTCGTTATGATCACGCCCAGAATGCTATACGAGGCCACCGGTGACGGCCTTGATATTCTCTTGTACTACTTCCCTCAAGCCAGGGAGGTGGCTGGCACCAAAAACAAGTTCAAGGCCCGCGAGAGCGAGGATGACGCGTCTGCCATGCTGCGCAAGGGGAAAAACGGTGTCTGGAAATTCATCGACTTTGGCGATGATGCCAGGGAGCACGACCCCATCGAGGTGTGCATGGATGTTGACGGTCTGCGCTTCAGCGAGGCCATCATCAAACTGGCGGGCATCTTCAACGTGACCGACGAACTTGACAAGTCGGTCAACTGTCCGGAATTCAGTGAACGTGCGGCCAACCAGGACGAACTCGAGGGTAAACGCTACTACGAGCTCTCGCAGGACTTCACTGCAGAGCATCTTGCTGTGATGGGTCCACGCGTCAACGCTGAGCACATGAAGGCGCTGCACTGGTACCTAGCCAAATGGGTGAGTCTGCCTGTCAAGAACCGCGTGCTGAAGAAGAAGCACTCGACCGACACCTACCCCATCTTCATGCGCGAATGCCTGGTTGAGAAAGGCAAGGACGGCAAGCCTGATGTTATCTTCTATAAGATCTATGAGCCGCTGAACCCCAAGAAGGAGTTCCGCTTCAGTTACACGCCACCCGGTGTGAAGCCCAAGGACTATATCAACGGCCTGAGCGAGTTGCGCCAGCGCTGGGCGGATTACAATGAGAGCGAGCGCAAGTTGTGGGAGAGCGACCCTGTTAACGAGGACAAGCCTTACCGCGAGAAGAAACTGCCTGAGGCATTCATCTGCTCGGGTGAGCGCGACGCGATCTGCGTGCGGTCACTGGGTTATTTCCCGATCTGGTTCAACTCGGAGACGTATAAGTTGAGCGATGAAGAGTATCGCGAGATCATGAAATATGTGGAGGTGCTATACAACATCCCGGACATCGATGCGACGGGTCGTGCCAAGGGCACCGAGTTGGCATTGCGTTTCCTGGACGTGCACACGGTGTGGCTGCCGGCCTGGATTGGCCAGTACCGTGACCGCCGGGGCAAGCCGCGCAAGGACTTCCGTGACTGGATTGAGTTGCGCCACGAGTACAAGGACTTCAAGAACCTGACGGCTGTCGCGTTGCCTGCCAAGTTCTGGACGGAGAAGGTGAACGGGAAAACCGGTGCAAAGGAATACACGGTGGATTCGGTGTGCCTGTTGTATTTCCTGCGGCTGAACGGTTTCCACAAGTTGCACGACCGGATGGCCGGCACGTCGCAGTATGTGCGTATTGTGGGCAATGTGGTGACCGAGGTGAAGACGAGCGAGATCCGCGACTTTATCCACCAGTGGGCCGAGGAGAACTTCCTGCCGCGCGAGTTGCGCAATGTGCTGATGACGACGACCAGGCTGAGCGACCTGGTGCTTGACAACATGGGCAAGATTGAATTGGACTTCACGAACTACACGGCTAAGAGCCAGATTTTCTTCTTTGAGGGATCGAGCATGGAGGTGACGGGCCAGGGCATCCGCGAGCACCGCGGGACGAGCACCGACCTGGACCATTACGTGTGGTCGAAGAACGTGCTGCCTCACCGGGTGAAGTTGCTGCCGCCGCTGTTCAGCATCACCAGGGAGGAGACCTTGAACGGTCCGCGCTTTGACATCAAGGTAAATTCGCGGTCATCGAAGGTGTTTGACTACATCATCAACAGCAGCCGCATCTACTGGCGCGAGGAACTGGAAAAGAATCTGGAGCACCTAAGCGACGATGAGGCCGCCGAGTATCGCCGCGAGCACAAATTTGACATCGAGGGTCCTAACCTGGAAGCCGAGCAGATTGCCGAGCAGAAGCAGAACCTGATCAACAAGATTTTCTCTATCGGCTACACACTGCACCGGTTCAAGTCGCCGTCGCGGGCGTGGGCGCCTTATGCCATGGACAACAAGATCGATGACGAGGGCGAGTGCAACGGCCGTAGCGGCAAGTCGCTGATTTTTGCCTTGATCAAGACGTTCCTGAACAGTGTGAAGTTGAGTGGCCGCAATCCCAAGTTGATGGACAACAACCACTGGAACGAGCAGGTGACGCGCCACACGGATCTGCTGTTTATCGACGACTGTGACCGTTACCTGAATATCGGGTTGTTCTATGACCTGATCACGAGCGAGATGACGGTGAACCCAAAGTACTCGCAGTCGTATAACATTCCTTTCCAGGAGAGTCCGAAATTGGCTTTCTCGACGAACTATGTGCCCTATAACTTCGACCCGTCGACTGACGCGAGGTTGCTGTACATGGTGTTTGGCGACTACTATCATATCCAGACGGAGACGAACGATTACCTGGAGAGCCGTGGTGTGCGTGACGACTTCGGGAAGGACCTGTTCGGGCAGGACTATACCGATGAGGAATGGAACCAAGATATCAACTTTTTCCTGCAGTGCACTGAGTTCTACCTGTCGCTGGCCAGTGAGAGCATCAAGTTGCTGCCACCGATGGGCAATATCGTGAAGCGCAAGTGGAAGGCCGACATGGGCGCCAACTTTGAGGACTGGGCGAATTTCTATTTCTCGGAGAGCAGCGGTAACATCAATAAAGAGATTGTGCGCGAGGACGCGTTCCTGGCGTATAAGATGTTTGCCGGCGTGAATAAGATCACGATGCAGAAGTTCACCAAGTCGCTGAAGGCCTTTGTGGCGTTGTGCCCCTACGTTGAAGACCTGAATCCGCTGGAGATGTGTAACGCCAAGGGGCGTCGTATTGTTCGAAAGGTGGAAGGTATTGCCAAGGACATGATTTACCTAAAGGGCGTGGGTGCTGAGGTGAAGAAAGATGATGACGAGCCGCCGTTGTGGGAGGATCTGAAGCCGAAATCGGCTCCTGAAGAGCAATCGTTGTGGGAAGACGATGATGATGGCCAGGCGCCGTATTGACGTCAGGCTGCAGTATCACCCAGGCGGAGCCTGGGCCCACATGACATGACCGATGGGACGTCATGAGGTAACTTTTATGGAGATGAGATTGGTAACTTTTAAGAATTGCAGAGCGTGACTTGGTGCCGCTCGTTTTGGTTTGTTTTAGGTTGTGGGCCGGTGCGATGGTTGTCGCCCGGCTCTTTTTTTTTTGCCCTGGTGGCCGAGACCTCCCCCTTCCCCACCTTGTTATTTTGTCCAAAATATTTGTAACTTTATAACGACTGTTCGTTTTTTCCAAAAGGTGTTGATAAACAAGAGATTGAAAAGATACAAAAAGGTTACAAGTAGAGGTTACAAATGGTTATAAAAAATCGCGGGGTTGTAACAGCAGGCTTGGAGGGAGGCAAAACGGGCGGGAAAGGTGGCCGGTTGCAAAGTTGAAATGAGGTTACAGAAATGGGTGCGGAAAGTGTAACGGTTATAAAGTTACAGAGTTTCAAAGGTTTAGGTGTCGCTGTTGCAAAGTTGCAAAGTTGCAAAAATTTTGGACTAAAAATAACTGAGGCCTGGTGCGCTCATTCCTCGACATGGTAAATAATTCACCGTTTTTGTTTAAAATAGGGGAAATTTTTCCTAACTTTGCCTTTAATTTCCCATGACTACAGCGACGATCCAGATAGAGCCTTATGTAGCGGAATACATCCGCGGGAAGTTTTTCGACACCGAATATGGTGCCGTGCACTTTCCCCGGTCGCTGGATATCTATGTGACGATCTATGACCTGATGGAGCGCCGTCCGAAATCGGCCGGCGTTGACCGTGGTAACTTGACATTTTGCCTCCCAGACCGTCGTGACGCGAACAACAAGGGAGGGAAATCGCCGGAAACATACAATTGGTTCTCGTGTGACAGTGTAAAGATCCTGGAGCGCCGAATGAAGGTGATGATGTGGGCTGAACTTCACGACACGCTTGACGAGGCGAAGCACCTGCGAGGCATTCCTTTTCTGGAGAGTGTGTATGTGTTCATGCGCCGTTATGCCCTGCAGAGCATCAGTGAGGATGCTTTGCTAAAGAATTACCAGCGGTGGCGTGACGCTCAGCGCCGGACGCTGAAGAGGGGTTATAAAAAGGGTGGCTCGAAGGGCAGAAAATAACCTACCAAATGGGGTGTTTTGTCCATTTTTTACAGTAAAAATGCTGAATGATTGATTATTAAAGAGTTAGGATATGGAAGCGATTGAAAACAAAAACCTTTTGGTGAGTGGTGCACATAGTTTGCGTTTGCTGAACGCTAAGAAGATTTTCTCATTTGGCATTCTGCGTGGCGGGGCTTACATCTTGACGGCCGACCTAGGCATGGAGATGAAAGCAGTTCCTGGAAGCATCCAGCCGACGGACACGGCAGAAGAGGGACTGTACCACAAGCTAATAGCCTTTAGGCTGGGTCAAGTGTCACGTGAGCGGACGGAGTTGCTGAAATCCTTGACAGCGGATGATATAGTTGCGATTTACGTTGATGAGCATGGGCGAAACCGTGTGGCGGGCACCCTGGACTGGCCGATGCGCTTCACCTTCTCGATAGCGGGAGGGTTGTATGAGTGCCAGTTGGAGTGCAGCGGTGTGGAGCCTAACCCGTATCTGATTGACTAATTCATTTACTGGTCTTTTTCTGATTTTATATATAGGTGTAGTTTTGCGGTAAAAAGTTACGCCTATGAAGCATTTACAGGAAATTTTCACGGGTTCATGGGCCATCACGCCCAAGGATTTTGAGGCGTTGAGCACATTGCTGCTGCCTTGCATCATGCAGGGTCACCTGGACCAGGCCGAATCCCAACTCAACAGAAGCACGCTGAAGGCGTATGCCACAGATCCCACCTATCTCGTGAGCCGCTGGGAACTCGACGACGAGACTCTGCCCGAAGGGAGCGTTGCCGTCATCGAACTTGAAGGTGTGCTTTACAGTTGGAACACATTTGCGTTGGAGCGTTGGCTACTGATGGCAGAACAGAACGAGAAGATCTGCGGCGTGGTGCTGTGGATCAACGGCCCGGGTGGCATGGTGGCCCATGTGGATGTGGTTGCCTCTACCATCCAGGACATGACGAAGCCGGTTGCGACATTCGTTGCCGGCATAATGGCAAGTGCCCACTTCTGGATCGGCACGAGTGCTGACCGCATTTTCGTTGCCTCACCGCTTTGCGAGGTAGGCAGCGTAGGTGTGATGGTGACATGGGCTAGCTGGAAAAAGTACTTCGAGAAGAATGGCATCGATGTGCGGGACATCTACCCGGACAGTGCCGACCTGAAGAACCACGAGTACCGTGCACTGGAGGAAAAAGGTGATGAGGATCCCATCAAGCAGCACCTGGAGCGACTACATGAGGTGTTTGCCCGGACCGTGGCTGTCAACCTGGGAGTGGAATATGATCCCGAGTTGCCGCTGTTCCGCGGGCAGATTTTCACAGGTGCTGAGGCACTGGAGTTGGGCTATGTTGACGAGGTGGGCACCTTGCAGGATGCAGTCACCTGGGTACTGGGGCGCGCCACTGCCAATCAAGCCAACCAACTGATATAAAAACAACGAGTTATTAACAGAATTATAAACAATTTAAAAATCATCGAAATGAACAGATTCAAAGTTTTCGCTGCCACGATCCTGGCGCTGCTCGGCTTGAGCGAGTGGCACAAGGATGAGCGTGGCACGCAGACGGTGACCGATGAGGAAATCGCAAAGTTGAAGACCATGGGCTTCAGCGAGGAGTTCCTTACCGGCTTCACCAAGGCCCTGGCCGAGGACTTCAAGGGCGAGAGTGATGGTGAAGGCGGCGAGCAGCCTGAGAACGTGCAGTTGGCGACCTTGCGCGGCTTGCTGTCGCAGAACGCCACCCGTCTTGCCACCGCCCAGCACGAACTGACGGCCTTGCAGGCCGACAAGGCCACCGCTCAAGCGACCATCGAGGCCAAGAGCAAGGAGATTGAGGAACTGAAGGCTCGCATCACCGCGCTGACCGACGCCGCCGAGCGTGACCCCGGTGAGGGTGCTCAGCACACCGCTGCCGCTCCTGCCCAGGCATTCAACCTGGACGACGAGCGCCAACTGGGCGGCCTTGAGGGCGAGATGTACTCGATGGACAGTGCCTACAACCAGCGCGCGCGTGCCGCGCTGCTTGCACGACGTGGCATCATGGTATCGGCTCCCATGGCATCGAGCACCGATTACTCGAGGCTGCAGGCCGACCTGGGCGCATTCTACCGCGTTCCCTGGCAGGACCGTCTGCAGTCGCTGCTGATGACGCTGCCTAGCCTGGAGCGCATCTTCCCGTTGGAGAGCGGCTACCAGGATCTGGCCACGCTGGTTAACGTATGGCTTGGTGAGTTCTCGCAGGCCGACAACACCGCCAGTGATTTTGACCAGGTGGTGAAGGGCAACTACGAGTTCGACAACGAGACGCTGCGCATGTACAGTGTGATGTTCGCCCACAAGTTCACCAACCTGAAGGAGTTGGAGCGCATCTGGATTGGCAGCCTGAATATGGAAGGCTCGAACCCCATCAAGTGGTCATTCATCGAGTACCTGCTTGCCGAGACCGCCAAGAAACTGCACAACGAGCGTGAGCAGCGCCGCATCAACGGCGTGCGCAAGGATCCCGATTTGAACACTCCCGGTCGTGCCATGGAGGCCGCTGATGGCCTGTATGAGTTCATCCGCAAGAAGGTTGACGGCTTTGTTGACGTGAACAACGGCAACACCGTTTACCAGATTAAGCCCTTCGTTGCCGGCGAAATCAACGTGGGCAACATCGGCGAGAAGATCTACCAGATGACGAGCCAGATTCCCGCCGTCGTGCGCGACAGTGGCAACCTGCGCTTGTACATGCCGAGCCACATGATCGTGTGGTACCACAAGTACAACGAGGCCCATTACGGCACCAACCAGGACTACACCGCCGACATCATGTACGTGAAGGAGTATCCCAGCGTGCGCATCGTGTCGGTTCCTAACGCAGACAACCACCACCGCCTGATCTGGACTCTGGACGGCAACATCCATTGCTTTGAGCACCTGAGCGGCGAGATGACGCGCTTCTCGCTGGAGCAGCAGGATTGGACGCTGAAGGTGTGGAGCAACTGGAAGGAGTCGATCTGGGCGCGTGCCGTGGGCTACAAGTACACCGACAAGAGCCAGATGGACGGCTCGAGGCAGTTGATCTGGTGCAACGAGTATGACCGTCCCGAGAGTTACTTTGTACAGGCTGAGCCTGACAAGCAACCCAACGCGACGCTTCACACGAGCATCCTGACGGTGGCCAACAGCAGCACGCTGACCATCACCGACATCGAGAACGCGCAGGTAGGCAAGGTCATCACGCTGAAGTGTGGCAGCACCGATGCCGGCGTGACCATCGCAAAGAGCGGCAAGTTCTCGCTCATCAGCGCTGCCTGGTCTCCCAGCGAGGGTGACTGGATTAAGTTGATGAAGCGCAGTGACGGCAAGTTCATCGAGATTGAGCGCGGCACGTCGTCGAGCGACGCGTTCCAGTTCGACGCCAACGACACGACTCCGAGCGTTGACGGTGCCGACACCTTTGTGACCAACGCCAACACCCAGGCCACAGCGATCACTGCGCTGGACGATGCCGTGAAGGGTGTGGTTTACACCATCTACGGTAACGGCTCGACCAACGCCTCGACGATCGCCAACAGCGGCAACTTCGTGCTGACCGCTGCGATGACGCTGAGCGAGGGTCACTGGATCAAACTGGTAAAGGCCGACGACAACAAGTTCTACGAGGTTGCACGTGGCTAACTGATAAAGTTGCCGGGGCGGTCTTGCCGCCCCAGCAACTTGGTTAATGTTAACGTTTAATGATTAAAATTATCAGATTATGTATATCAAAGCAGATGTTAAGCGCCCTAACGGCGCTCCCGGCAAGGGCCTGAATCCCCGTGACAGCGTGGTGCTGATTGACATTGACGACATCGCGTATTTCCCTAACCGCAACGATGCCGGTGTGGTTGTTGAGGAAGACGTGGTGCTGATACCCGGTGCCTATGGCATCGAGATCTACATGACCCCCGGCACTGTGGAGTTGACTAGTGCGAGTGAAGGCGATCCCGACGCTGAGGGTTACACCCCGTCGCTGAAGTTTAACCACCCGGGCAACGAGCGCGAGGTGCGCGAGTTCAAGACCAACTGGCTGGGCAGGAACTGCATCGCCTTTGTGCGCTACTGCAGCGGCAAGGCGACCGACATGCTGGGCTCACCGTGCAACCCGATGCGCCTGACGTCGTCGTACACGGGCAACAACGAGCAGAACATGAACGAGATGACGCTGACGCAGGCGATGAAGGGCGACGACATTGCCATCTATGAGGGCACTGTTCCCCTGAGTGAGCCTGTGGCCACTGTCACCGGTGGCTCGACGAGCGTCACCTATGGCGGCGACGGGCGTTACCAGTTGAGCAGCGGTGAGGCAGTGATTGCCACTATCACCGGCGGCAGCCATGGTGCCATCGTGACGCTGGTGGGCTGCGCCGGTACCTCTCCGACGGTTTCCACTGCCACTGACATCCTGTTGAAGGAGGGCAAGACATGGACTGGCAGCGAGGGCTCGCTGCTGACGCTGAAGGCCTTCAAGAAAGCCGCCGAGGGCGAGCACGCCATCGTGTGGATCGAGCAGAGCCGCTACGAGGCATAGTCCTCAGAATCGCGGTTGACAATTTGGTTTATCAAGGGCGCCTATCAAGGGCGCTCTTTTTTTTGTCTTTTGGGTGGTAATTACCGGGGAGTAACTTTGTGGAGGAAATTAACTTCCTTCACAAGAGAGAATAAACATCATGAGAAAGGAGATTATCAATTACCTGAAGGGTCCTCGCCCATGGGTGGCGGGCGTTGCACTGTATCTGAAGTATGGTCACAACCTGATGTTGCGCAAGACCTTCATGCACCGCATGGAGACGGCCGACTTGAGGGTGACGCTCATCGAGGAACTGCGCAAACTGGCTGGCCTGAGCACCACCGAGTTGTCACAACTCAAGCGCACCGCCTCGCAAGGGGCAGAGAAAACGGAATTACCGAGGCAGAGCCCCAGCCCACAGGACAAGGCCCCAACTGAGGCTCCGCCGACGGTAAAGAAGATGATCCGGTTCCGGGAGAAGTTCAAGTTCCTGGACCAGCCGGATTGCCCGGATGAGTTGAAGGTGCTGGTGAGCGACATGTTCACGGCCCTGGGCAAATACAAGGATGCCCACGCCAAACTGGCGACGATGCCCGACGATGCCGACCTGAATGAGGCGGCTCGCCTGGCTGAGGAATGTGTTGAAAATTACCTGGCGAACCGCGAGATGTGGGAAGAACTGGAGTATTACCAGGCACATGGCGAAGTGCTGGGCAAGTGTGCCAAACTGCGTGCCTTGAAGGAGGCCCAGGACATCGCCGCCCTGGATGATCTGGAACTGGCCCGCCGCTACAGCAGCGCCCAGGCGAACACCAGCAAGCAGCGCAAGCGCCTGAAGGAAGCCGAGCAAGCCAAGGATGAGAGCAAGATCGAGGCGGCCCGTGAGGCGCTGGCCAAGTGGGAGGCCAAGAGTTCCGCCCTGCGTGAAGAGTTAGAGAAGCGAAAAAAAAATTGATTGCTGAGCGTGACCAGGTAAACGCCCAACTGCAACGATGGAATGAGATCAACCGCCGGTCGTCGCATCCGTGTGACCGCTCGGAGGTGGGCAAACAGGTCATCCAGTTGCGGGATCGGCGCGATGCCCTGAGCGCTCAGATCAGTGAGATTAACCACATCATCCATGTCGAAGAGCGAACTGTTACCGGCTGACCTGTTCAGCCCGACCGAAAACCAGGCTGAAGATATCCGGCGACTGGCAGCACTGGGCTATCGTCCTGCACAGATGGCGGCAGCCTTGAAACTCGACCGTGCCGAGTCGCTGATGTTCCAGCGTGACGCTGCCACACCTGGGACATCAGTAGCGGCACTCATCCGCCAGGGAGTGATCGAGACGGCGGCCCTGCCACAGATGAGCCTCCACAGTGCAGCCTCCAAGGGCGATGTGGATGCTTTTGCCGAATTACAGAAGGTGCAGCGGCGTAACTTGTTCAACAACCTATTAGACCAGATGGACGACGATGAACTTGCCCTCTACCAGTAATCAAGAGACCAAGGCGCTGGCCCGCATCGACTTCGACAGCATCGACATGGTGCTCATCGAGCAGGTTCTTAGTACCGGCTCGCTTGACGGCTTGCCCGAGGCTGAGCGCCGCTACTATGACCTGATGGAACTGGTGAGGGGCTTGCGTGCCCGCCTCAAGTTCAATAACAAGGTGGTCACCAAGGCCGGCATCATCCGTCTGCTCAAGAGCGAGCCCTACAGCCTGAGTGACTATATGGCGCGCCGGGTCTATACCGACTCGATGAACTTCTTTTGGGCTCAGGATGATGTGCGCCCCCGGGCATGGAGCAACTTCTATGCTGAGCGTCTTGAGAACTGGGCCAACCTGTTGTTTACCCAGGGAGATGCCAAGAACGCCCTGCGCTACATGAAGTTGGCCGCAGAACTGCGCGGCTGCTTCGACCAGGAAGCACCTGGTGTTCCCGAGGATCTGCTTAATCAGCAGCAGACGATCATCTACACCACGAGTCTCCGTGACCTGGGCTTGCCGGCTACCGACCGCCGCAAGGTGGAACAACTCATCGACGCCATCCCCGAGGTGCCGGAACTCGTGCGTGAATCCGCCAAGGAGGATGCCAATATCAGTCAGTTCAACCTCAAGAAACGCATGTTGCATGACATCGAGGAGTTTAGCGAGCAAAGCGAGGGCGACCGATGACATCGGTGTGAAGTTCGGCCACACGCTGCAGGTCCTCACTGACTGGGTGGACACAACGGTATTCGTGGCAGTGTGCGGGCGTGGTACCGCCAAGTCAACCGTCATCCAGGCGCGACGGCTGTACCGCTGCGTGTATGACATGCCGGGCGGGGCGTTTGCCTTTGTCGCCAATACCTACAGCAACCTGACAAACAACATCATGCCGGCTGTGCAGAACGGCCTCAAACTGATGGGCATGATCGAGGGGGTGCATTACATTAAAGGTGTGCGCCCGCCCGATGACTGGCGACGCCGCTGCAGCGTGATTGTGGATGACTACAGGTATGTGTATTCCTTCTTTAACGGCTCGGTACTGTTCCTGGGCTCGCTGGACAATCCCAGCCTGTTGGCGGGTAAGAGCGTAATTCACCTGTTCTTTGATGAGGCGAAGTATGCCAAGGAGACCAAGGTGAACCGCGCGATGCCCATCCTGCGTGGCGATGCCATCACCTACGGCCGCAGCCACCTGTTCCTGGGCATCACCATCACCACCGATATGCCGGACGTGAACGAGGGGGAGTTTGACTGGTTCTTCCGTTATGCCGGGGAGATGGACCCTGACCGCATCGAGTTGATTATCCAGGCTGCCGCCATCCGCAACGAGATACTCACCTCCTTGGTGAACGAGCGCCTGAAGAAGACGCTTAACGGGGCCAAGATCAAGCGGCTGGTCAAGAAAGTGGATTACTATGACCGAGCGTTGCTGAAGTTGCGCAAGGGTCAGACCTTCTTCATCAACACGTCAAGCCTGGTGAACATCGAAATCCTGACGCCCGAGTATATCGAGCGCCTATATAACGGTACCCTGGAACTGCACGAGTTCCTGAAGAGCGTGCTGGGTATGCGCCCGGGCTTGCGCAAGGATCTGCGCTTCTATGTCCAGTTCAGTGAGCGCCACAAGTACACCGACGGCACCGTGAGCGGTGAGGCTGCCTACTACTCGCGTGAGTTGCGTTACCTGGATACCAACGAGCCCATCGATGGGGGCATGGACTTCGGTAACATGTTGTCACTGGTCATTGGCCAACAGGACGGCAAGACCTACCGCATCCACAAGAACCTGTTCGAGATCCCGCCGCGCTGGTTCCGTGAACTGGCCGACCAGTTCCTAGACTTCTTCCGTTACCACCAGTGCCGGGAACTGAACCTGTATTATGACCGTGCCGGCAACAACTACCAGCGCCAGGGCGAGGATCATGCCGGCAAGATCAAGCAGGCTATCGAGTATGATGCCTCAGGGCGCCGCACCGGCTGGACAGTGAACCTGATGAGCCGCCACCAGGCGACGATACGCCAGGCTGCCGAGTATTCCTTCATGCAGGAACTGATGGGCGGCGACAACATGATGCTGCCCTCGCTGCTCGTCGATGCGGTGAACTGTCGCGAACTCGTGAGCAGTATCGAGTTGGCTAAGGCAGAGGTCAAGTACAGGGGCAATGTCAAGATCGTGGCCAAGGTGAAGCGCAGTGAGAAACTCGAGCCCAAGAAACTGCCCATGCTGTCCACCAACTTCAGCGACGCCTTCAAGTACCTGATGATGCGGCGCAAGTGGCTGCAGGCCCTCAAGGGTGCGCCCCAGGTGCCCACCGACTCGTTTGTGGACCGCTTCATGGCCGACCGCAACAAGAAGAAATGATGTGCGACTTTCATTGTTCTTGAATTTTATTGTGAGCCCTGCCCAGTCGTGAGACCCGGCAGGGCATTTCTTTCCAATCCGATATCGGCTGGAAAGAATCACCCGCCGTCACCCTCCCAGTTACAGGTTGCAAACCGCCCGATGGGTCACATTTCACCATCGGGGAGGCGGTAATTGCCTTTGCGATTCTGAGCGGTTCGGCACTTCGGAGCGAGAGTGAACAAAAAGATTTTTGATTTTTTCAAAAAGTTTTCTTGATTATCAGCGCATTAGGTGCAATGACCTCAAAATTTTACCCCCAAAAATGCGTTTTTTGGGGTGGTAATCGTGCATTTTTGGACGCAAATTGGACATTTTTTGACGATTTTTACCCCATTTTGCGACATTTCCGGTCAAAACAAGCGGTAAAAAACACTTTTCTTGAAAAAAGTTGCTGGAATATTTTGCTAATAAAAATATTAGCATTATCTTTGTGGTGTAAATCAAAATACAGACGAAATGAAGTATAGTGAATTACATCGAGCCCTTAAGAAGATTGGATGCTACGAACTGAACAAGCAGGTGTCCGGTCACCCAGCCTGGTACAGCCCAATAACGGGGAAGACCTTCACGACAAGCAACCACCTGAGTGAGGATGTTAAGCCAGGAACACTAGGGTCAATCAAGCGCCAGTCGGGTCTCAAATGACCCGCTGGCTTTTAAAAGAAACGAACAAACAAAAGCATATTAACCATTAACCAAACACATGAAGAGTATGAAACGCGTGAAAGTATTTATTGAGAAGGGTCCCAAAGGCGACTACAGCGCCTATATGCCCGATGATGACGGACTGGATTACGGTCTTATCGGCGAGGGCTCTTCCATCGAGGAGACGATTGCCGATTTCAAGGCGGTCTATGAGGACATGAAGGCATTGTATGCTGAAGAGGGGAAGCACTTTGAGGAAGTGGAATTTGACTTCTCCTATGATGTGCCCTCGTTTTTGGCTTACTACAAGGGTTTATTGACCTTGGCTGGTCTGTCTCGTGTGACGGGCATCAACCAGAGCCAGTTGTCGCAGTATGTGAGCGGTTACCGCCGTCCAAGCGCAAAGACGACCAAGAAGATTGAGTCATCACTGCATTCGTTCGGACAGGAATTGTCGCAGGTCAATTTCCACTCTGTCTGATATTCGGTGAGAATTCAGGATACAAAGAAGGCCCGCGGAACAGAAACCGCGGGCCTTCTTTTTGGTTGCCGGTGTTGAGGGTTATTCCTCGTCCTGGGGCGGTGTAAAGCGGATGTATTCACACTCCAGGACCTCGTAGTTCTCGCCGTCGAGGCGGATGAGCCCTTCCTGCTCGAGCACTTGCAGGCGCCGCTGCAGTTCCTTCTTTGACAGGTTGAGACTGAGTGCCGCGTTGCGTACCGGGCAAAATGCTTTGCCGGTTGCGGGGTCGATATCGGCCTCGAACATCATGTTTTGATACAGGTGGACCGACTCGAAGTCTTCGGCCCACAGTTTCCATCGGTTGGATTGTCTTGAAAGAAATATCTTGTCTATCATAATCTGAAATTAAAAGTTAAACGGCGCAAAGATACCCACAAAATCCATACGATGATGCGTAAATCTCTATGTTTTAAAGCATATTATATTAATATTTTTGCACAATTTTGTAACAATTTGTACTATTTTGTACATTCCTGCACAAGGGGGAAACACACAAACACCCCTTATGGGATGTATTTACTCAAAATACTATTTTTACTCAATTAAAGTATTTTTTCAGTAATAAACAGATACAACTTATCAAATAAATATATACCTTTGCATGGCGGAATATCAACCTAGCATACCTTTCACTTATGTCACAACTGCCTAAAGCACCATTATTGGAAGTCATTCTCGAGTTGACCTGGCAATCCAATTCAGAGGCTGAACTGAATAAGTATCAGTTGATGGTGGGTGCCTTGTGCTCAAAACTGAGCGAACGCTATGACACGCCTCAGTTCTTGTTGCCCGACCCCAATATGCCCATCGTTTTGGCATTGGGCAAGCCTGTTTACCGCTGCCATAGAAAAGGCAACCCTTCACAGCTGTTCCAGGTAGGGCCGGGTCTTCTTTCTGTGAATCTGGTTGGCAACCAATATGATTGGGATAGTTTCCTCCCTGAAGTGATGGAAGTTGTCAAAGCGTTGAATTCAGAGTATGATTTCAATGCACAGCAGGGCCTTGGTGTGAACTTGAAGTATGTGGACTTTTTCCCCTATGATTTTACCACTCGGAACGACATCACACAGTTCATCAACGAGAATTTCCACATTCAGATTCAGGCCGACTTCTTTGATGACATCAAGGAACTCGGATTCAGAACTGGATTCGTGACGCCGGCTGGTATCTTCAGAATGGTCATCAACACGGCACAAATCACTGAATCGAAGAGTCTGGGCATCATCATCGAGAGCCAAGTGAACAACATGGTCCCGGTCAATGACCACGAACGCTTCAAAGAAGTCATCTGCAACTCACATGATTACCTGAGTGACTTCTTTAAGAAAATGACTGCAGGAAAGTTATACGAATCATTTAAATGAAGGAGGCAATGGACACTAGTGGAGTATTAAAATGGATGTTCGTCCCCATCCTGGCGCTGACTGCAGGTGCTAACGACTGCACGTCTTCGACATCGCTCAGTCCCTCTGTCACCATAGAGGCTGAAACGGAGTTGACCACTTCGTTTGTGGATGCCACCATCGTGGCAAAGAAGCGCCGCAAAGTCAGAGTCAAATCGCGTCGCGTCGAGCGCAATGACGAGGAACTGTCGCAGATCATCGGCGAAATCGCACAAGGCTCGAAACCCGCAGGAATCCACACGGAGGATGTTGATCTGCAGTCTCTGTTGCACGAGTCTTCGGGCCGAACCATTAATCCCATGGCAAAATGGCTGTGAAGCACGTCAACCAGAGGCAAATAGTATTTGTATGCTGGAAATTCCCAGACCAGAATGGGATGTTGCTCCATCCTGCGATTGTCGTGTCCGACAGTAAATTGCAGGATGATGAAGGCATGTTCTATGCTGTATTGGTATCCTCGGCCGACAGATACTCTGAATACACGGTCAGGTTGACCAATGAAGACTTGAAAGGCCCTGATAAACTCGACCACGATTCCTATGTAGTCACCCATTTCATGACCTACTTTGAGTTGCAGGACATTTACATGGCAAAAAATGCTTTCGTGACCGAGGAGAAGTTTGAGGAGATCCAGAATAAGATCATCAAGAGCATCATGGCCCTTGATGTGGAATAATCCGGCTTCATAATATGAAGAGCTCTTGCGCCCTGGTAACTTTCTATTGGACGCTTTTTCGATAAAAAAACAAGGCTGAGCACGTAGCCCAGCCTTGTTAGGTTTGTTTGATTGTTCCTTTCTCATTTGATTTGGTCGGCAGCGCGACGGATGCGGTCGCTGATGTCATAGAGCGCTTGTTGCAGTTGGCGTGCCTCCTCGGGGGTGAATCCACCATTGCTGTCAATGCCATCCAACTTGTGGTAAAGCCAAGAACTGGATTTCTTGAAATAGGTCATGGCGATCTCTCTCCAGGATGTCAGCAGCAGGATGTCTTTGAGCTGGGCACGCATTGTTACGGTTTCTTTTTCATTGTTCATAATCGGTTAATTTTGGCAGTCAGTAATGTATTCTTTCATATCACACCTTTCAAAAAAAAGAGCCGCACCGCATCCTTGATGCGGCTCTTAATTAAAGGATAGCTTATTCAAAGCCAGGTGGCGTCGCAAGTTCATCAAAGATTTCTTGCGCAGTCTGGATGAACCTTTCATATCCATTTGGATAGCTCTTTCGGGCCATCCTCAAAATTTCGATAAGGTCATCTTCCAAGTCTGAAACTTCTTTAAACATAATTGAAATGATTTAATAATGTCAAAGATCTCTTAAGACGATGCAAAGGTAATACGAAAAATCGTATCTACCAAATTATTTAATACGAATTTTCGTTTTTTTCAAAAAAAATTGAACCGGGCTTGCTGGCTCGGCTCAATAGGTGTCTTAAGTTTCTGACGTGGAAGATTGAGGCGCTGCAAAGGTAATACTATTTTTCGTATTTGCAAGGGACTCTGAGAAATAATTGTGATTTTTCTCAAGATTACCCCCAGCCAATGTATGATTGCGTGCAGGTGTACAGGAGTGCAGCAACGATCCACAGGGGGCATGCGGTGCTGGGAAAACCGCAGCCGCCACCATTTAACGAGACATTTCTAATCGATCCAATCAATCAGCTCCCGCATCAGCGTCCCGTGCCGGCCTGCCTGGCGCGGGGCGCTTTTTTTATTTGCGTGTTCGTAAGGTTGCGTAATTCACTAAATGATAGTACCTTTGCGAATACAAACAGTTACATTATGTACACAGAACAAACAAATATTTGCAAGATCAAGGTGTTCAACATTGTGTTGTACCCGGAGTCGGATCAGCGTCCCGAGAATTATGTTGAATTGTTTACCAATATTTTTTCTCGCAATGTGTTGGTATCGACTTATTCGGATCGCGCAACACACCTACGGTCATTTTACGGGCCTGACGCTAATGGCGTTTTCCATGGCGACATTTCTAATGCGATTTATGTTAATCCTGACTCTGATGCGATTGACAGAACGACCAATGAAATAGTCCCATCGGGTGCTGATCCTAATCGCGGCCTAGGCGTGAAAATTTGGCCCTTTGTTTTTGTACCAGAGTTTCATCGTATAGCGGTTGTCATGCCTTTTTCGGAGAAACAGGTTCAGAAGTTTCTGGAAAAGGCAATATGCTGTTTCAGGGAACCGGATTCGTTTGCCGTGAACGTTGAGAAAGACCGTGACGTGATCGAAAGAATCATTAATGCCCCGGCTATTTCAAGGTTAGAGGTTAGGATATCCTATACCAACAACGATAATCTCAACGATTGGTCTAGACTCATTGATGGTGAAATGCGTCAAAGTAATGCTAAATCGTCAACGACCATAGTCACTGGCACAAAGCGCAATCCAATTGACATCAGGCAGAGTGAGATGCTGAAGGCTTACGTCAATTTGAGTGCATCGAACGGTTACACAGTGGCGACGGTTTATGATGATGATGTAGCCGAGAAGGTTGATACTTCGGAACATCCCTTAGTTGAAACTGTCTATTATAATGGCAACTCTCCTGTATCCAGCATATTTAATTCGATCAGACGTTTAGTAACCAGAAACCATGAGCGATAGAGTGACTACCCCAGGATGGGCGGGTGTATGGCGGTGCTACACGCGGCATAATTTGCTCAAATCCGTTTTGTTGCCGGCAATATTGGCTTTGGCGGTGATGGCAACCTGTTTGGCCACATCAGTGCCTCTTTCATCGGTGATAAGGACTTTGTTGTCCCTCTCGTTGACGGTTGCTCCAACGGTTATGGGTTTCACGCTGGCTGGATATGCGCTGATCATAAGCCAGTCAAATTCCCAATACATGCAGGCGGTTATGAATGATGATGACTCGGTATCGATGTTCCAGAAACTCAATGCGACCTTTGCCGTCGTACTGGGAATGTCGTTTTTCACGACCTTAGTGGCTGTGATCATTAAGATTGTTCTGGAGTACTCATCGTTGTATATGCAATTGAACGATTGCCTTCTGGTTTGCGGGAAGGCGCTGGTGACGTTTGTGCTCACGTTTTTGCTTCTGTACACAGTTATAGCTGTGATGGATATCACTATCAACATTTTCAATTATGGTCAATTCGTTCAAGCGTATCATGATAACAGAACCCCTGAAGACAAGCGACCTGTAGTTAATGTTTTTATTGAGAAGAAGACATTAATGATGCGACTGCTTGATTTTTTGCGAGGTCGTTCTGAAGATAAATAACAAGCAGGTCTCAGCCGGCTTGCGGGGCGCTTTTTTTTATGTTATAAAACATATTTCGGCAATTTTCTGACATTTTTTTGCTCTAAATTTTGTCAGTTCAAAATTAGAACTTAATTTTGCAGCGCTTACCTACAACGATGTTAGTCATCGCCGCCTTGGCGCTCCCTCGGAGATGACACTTGTTGTAGGTAAGCACGGAACAGGCAGCCGTTTTTTATTCTGCCTATTGCTTACCTACAACAAGTGTTATGAACACAACGTATCAAATCAACCGAGAGAGTGCGCCCATGGAGGCGCTGGCCACAGCACTGGGTCATGTCGTGCTGAAGTTATTTACCACAAGAATCAACATCTTGCCGGCCTCTATTGCCCTGGTCTGCCTGTTCTGCTGGCTCATCAGCGGGCAGCACACCACCATGACCGCCATGGCAGTCCTGGCCTGGGTGCTGCACTTGTCCGTCACTTTGATCATCGACATCGCGAAAGGAGGTGACCAGTTATGATTGACACCGCCCGCCAACGCCGTGCCCAGCAGGTAGAGGCCAAGTATGCCGCCGACCTGCGCCGCCTGCGCC
>CACYAW010000030.1 GCA_902772455.1 uncultured Bacteroidales bacterium | reverse complement strand
TAGGAATTAGGCGTTAGGTTACTGATGAAAGACCTAACGCCTAAAACCTAGGGCCTAAAGCCTGCAAAAAATGCGCTGGACTTGTCCCAAATGCGGTAAAAAACTGGAGGTAAGCAACGAACAGCTCATCGCCAACGATGGCGTGATCGTTTGCCCGCAATGCTTGTTGCAGGCCCACCAACCCATTCCCAAGGCCCGTATCACCCCACGCGAGGATAAGCCCGGCACCACAGCGCCCAGGCGCAAACCGCAGCAAAGCATCAGCTTTGAAAACAGTACTCCACCCGAATACAAGCCTTCGACGCCACCGCCTCACAAAAACCGCATGAAACAGGCATCCACCTCCTACCGCTATACCGGCCTGACCGGCAGCAGCGACAACGGCACCAAACAGCCAGCCACTCCCCCCAAAAAATCAACGGGTAAAAAGAAATCCAAGAAAAGGAAAAAGAATAACGGAATGAGCGCATGGGGTTGCTTGGGCCGCACCATCGTCTTCACCCTCGTCCTGTTTGCCGCCTATGTCTTCTTCGGCCTCTTGCTCGAAGCCCTCCAATAATCCCAATTGGCGGCCGTCCACCCTACTGCGCGTTGTCAAACACGCACCCCATCGTCATTTCACACGAAGAGCTGCTTGAGGATGTCTGGGGAGCGCAGGGTACCGATGGCCGCATTGTGCAGGCGGTAGTAGCTGATGATGACATCGAGCATGCGGTTGCGCTCCTCACGGTTGAAACGGAAGACGGCCATGTTGCGGAACGTCATGCGGGAAAGCAGATGAATGACCTGGGCCTCACGGGGCTGCAGGTGCATGTGACCGCGCACAGCGGCAGGGACAAAAACGCCGTCGGTCATGTCAAACCAGTAACCGTCACTATAGCTCTCGACATTGGGCTGGATGCCCAAGTGGGCGCCCAGATGATAGAGGAAACAGATGTGGAAATTGGCTATGCCATCGGGCATCTGTTCCAGCAGCTGCACAGCCTGTTCGATATAACGGAACAGCGGGTCGTTACCCTCGGGCTCCTGGATTACATGGGCCAATAACTCGCTGATGAACAACGCAATAGCGTTTTTGATGGGGTCACTATAGATGGTCGCCAACGGATAGTTGCGGTGCAATTCACGCATCACAGCCAGCTCGCGGCCATTGCGCACTGCGGCTTCCAGATCGACAAGCGACAGGGGCATGAGCATGGCATTTCGCATGCGTGCTGCCTGGGTTTTGCCCTGCGGCACGGCAAACGACATCAGTCCGCGTCCGTCGGTATAGATGTGCACGATGTTGTGCTTGTCGCTATAGCGGATGGTGTTCAACACTATGCCCTTGAGCTTCTCATACATGCCGCTAATATACTCATTATTCGACAATCACGAGTCATAAAAACGCAAAAAACGCAACTTTTTTCCCTTTTAACGAGGTTAAATTTTGTCAATTCAAAAAATAGTGCTAATTTTGCAGTCGCTTTTGCGGAAAAATCCCGCAATTTGGCCCATTCGTCTATCGGCTAGGACGCAAGATTTAAGAGAATCCGTCAGAGCGAGACCCGCCGTCTTCGCAACCGTTATTACAGCAAGACCATGCGCAATGCTGTTCGCAACATTCGCAAAATGACCGACGCCAAGGAAGCCGCTGAGGCTATGCCCAAGGTGGCCGCTATGCTCGACAAGCTTGCTGGCAAGAACGTGATTTCGAAGAACAAGGCCGCAAACCTGAAGTCGAAGCTCGCTCAGCACATCAACAAGCTGAACAAGGCCTAAGCAATTAGACCGTGGCGCCTTGTGTGCCATGTTCAGCTAAGGTTTGGCCCATTCGTCTATCGGCTAGGACGCAAGATTTTCATTCTTGAAAGAGCAGTTCGATTCTGCTATGGGCTACCGCAGCAAAGCGTTAACGCTCTATAGCGTATAACGCTTTGCCTTGTGTTTTTTCCACAAGCCACAAATCAAGACACACCCAAACGAAATTGAAAAAGGAGATGAACCCGAAGTTCATCTCCTTTTCATTGTGGTTGCCTTGCCCGGACTCGAACCAGGAAATGCGGCACCAAAAACCGTTGTGTTACCATTACACTACAAGGCAATCCTGAGTCACTTGGACGGCATGCCGCCTCAAATGCGGTGCAAAATTACTGCTTTTTTTTGATTTGCAATGCTTTTGCCTGATTTTTTTCGATATTGCGGGTCGAATCACTTCACGATGAGCAGGAAATAGTTCTTCTTGCCCTTCTGAGCGAGGATATACTTGTCGTTGAGCAAGAGGTCGGCGCTGGCTGCCATGTTGGGGTCGGCCAGTTTCTCCTTGTTGATGCTCACACCACCGCCCTGCGTCAGCTTGCGCATCTCACCCTTGCTGGGGAAGACAGCAGCCACATCGGTCAACAGCGAGATCATCGGGGTACCCTCGTCGATGGCGCTGCGGGGCACCTCAAAGGTGGGAACACCCTCAAATACACTCAACAACGTGTCTTCGTCAATCTTGTGCAAGGTGTCCTTAGCCTTGTTCGAGAAGAGGATCTGCGAAGCCTCGACAGCATTCTCATATTCCTCGGCCGAGTGAACCATAGTGGTGATTTCCTTGGCCAAACGCTTCTGCAAGGGACGCAGACCGGGATCCTTCTCCTGCTCGGCAACGAGCTCGGCGATTTCTTCCTTGGTCAGGTCGGTGAAGATCTTGATGTACTTCTCGGCATCGGCATCGCTCACGTTGATCCAGAACTGGTAGAACTTGTAGGGCGAGGTGCGCTTGGGGTCAAGCCAAACGTTACCGCTCTCGGTCTTGCCGAACTTGCCACCGTCGGCCTTGGTGATGAGCGGGCAGGTAATGGCAAAGGCCTCACCACCGTTCATGCGGCGGATGAGCTCGGTTCCCGTGGTGATGTTACCCCACTGGTCGCTGCCACCCATCTGGAGGCGGCAATTCTCGTGCTCGTAGAGGTACAGGAAGTCGTAGCCCTGCAGCAACTGGTAGGAAAACTCGGTGAACGACATACCGTGGTCGGCATTGGCGGCAAGACGCTTCTTGACGCTGTCCTTGGCCATCATGTAGTTAACGGTGATGTGCTTGCCGATGTCACGGATAAAACTCAAGAAGGAGAAGTCCTTCATCCAGTCATAGTTGTTCACCACGATGGCGTGGTTGGGAGCGTCGCTGTCAAAGTCCAGAAACTTGGCCAGTTGCTGGCGGATGCACTCCTGGTTGTGACGCAGCGTCTCCTCGTCGATGAGCTTGCGCTCCTGCGACTTCATCGAGGGATCACCAATCATACCCGTAGCGCCACCAATCAGGGCGATGGGACGGTGACCTGCACGCTGCAGGTGCTTGAGCATCATGATGCCCACCAGGTGTCCGATGTGCAGTGAGTCGGCAGTGGGGTCGATGCCCACATATCCGCTTGTCATTTCCTTGTTGAGTTGCTCCTCGGTGCCAGGCATGATGTCGTTGATCATGCCGCGCCATTTCAGTTCTTCTACAAAATTCATCGTTACTGTATATTATAATGTTGTTGGTTATTCTCTCTATTGAGCGGCAAAGGTAATAAAAAGATTCTTAGTTTCTAGTTTCTAGTCCCTAGTTTCTAGTCCTTGGTCCTTAGTTTCTAGTCCTTAGCCCCTAGTTTTTATGTACCTGTGCGGTCGTTTTCAGTCTCCTGTTGGGAGTGGAGGATGGTGGCCAGGCGGCGGGCAGTGCGCTCGGTTGCAGGGCCGGTCTCGATATCGGTGGAATCAAACTGGATCTGAGCCTTGCTGTAATGGGGGGTGCGAGCCTCCAGTTCCCGCTTGACGAGAGGCAGGAAATCCTCATCAGGCAGGTTGGCGAACTTGGGGCGCTTGACCTTCTGCTCAGGCAGCAGCAGGCGCGCGGTGATACGCTCGGGGCTGGTAGTGAGCCACACGGTGATGCCCGTCTGGTTCATCAATGCCATATTGTCGCCGTGACAGGGGGTACCCCCGCCGCAAGCAACGATGGCACCGCCGGCAGCCGCCACGTCACGCAGGGCAGCCGTTTCCAACTCGCGGAAACGTGCCTCGCCATCGCTGGCAAAAATCTCGACAATGGTCATTCCCTGCTGATGCTCGATATATTCGTCCAAATCGATAAAGGGCACGCCCATCTGCCGGGCAAGCACCTCGCCCAGTGTGGTCTTGCCGCAGCCCATGTAACCGATGAGGAAAACGGGTTTCATCACAGCCAACCCGCCTCACGGTACCATGCGATGGCCTCACGGATGCCTTCGCGCAGTGAATATTTGGGATTGAAATTAAAGTCACGCCGCGCATCGCTGGTATCACACTGCCAGTTGCGCTGCTTGAGGATCTTGAATTTGTCGCGGTTGAGCGTGCTGGCCTTCAGGGTCACCTTCCCCACCCACTCGGCGACACTGCACACGATTTTGACCAGCCACAAGGGACAGGTCACCGGGATGACGAATTTCTTGCCCAACTCCTCGCACACGATTTTGCGGAACTCCTGCTGGGTGTAGGCTTTGTCCTCGCTGATGAAGTAGGCCTTGTGCAAGGGGCCGCGCTCCAGCGCGTCCATCACGCCAACCACCAGGTCCTTGACGTATATGAAGGTGAGCATCTGCTTGCTGAAGCCGACACTGAAGTCGAAGCCTCGCTTGATGCTCTTGATCATCAGGTAATAGTCACGCTCATGCGGGCCATAGACGCCCGTGCAGCGAAAGATGGTATAGGGGAAGCCCTCGAGCGACTGCAAGTAGGTCTCAGCCTTGAGTTTCGACACGCCGTAATAGGTGTTAGGCAAGGGCACATCGGTCGATGAAATGGGCTTATAGGTCTTCTCGTCACCAGGGCCCATAACGCTGAGGCTGCTCATCATCAGGAACACGTCAGGCGTCATGTTGGTCGCCTGCAAGGCATCGACAAAAGCCCGCAGATAGCCGTGGTTCACGCGTTCAAAATCCAGATAGTTGGTGCTCTTGGTCACCCCCAGGTTATGGACGATATAGTCCCAACGGCCCCACTCGCCCATGTGGTCGCGCAGGGTCTCCTCCAGCCTGTCCTGGTCGTCATAGTCCAATTCGATAAAGTGGATGCGCTTGTCCTGCAGGAACTCGCGGCTCGTGGTCGCGCGCACGGCGGCCCATGTGTCATAACCGCGCTTGAGCGCCTCCTCGACCAGGAAGCCCCCAATGAACCCGCCAGCGCCGGTAATCAATATGCTTTTCATCAGTTACTCTGTTTTTTCCTCTTGTGCGGCCCGTCGGGCGACGCCCAGCTTAGTCGCTTTGGTCTTGTGCTTGGCATTATGCTCAACGGCCTGGATAACGTGCTCGACAATATATTCGGGCTTGATGTTCTTCAAACAGCGGTAATCACCATACTTGCATTGCTTATCACCCGTAATGGAGCAAGGGCGGCAGTCCATATCCAACTGGATATCGTCTTCGACAACCTGGTTATAGCCCAAATATCCGCAAGCGGGGCTTGTCGGCCCCCATATGGTCATTGCCTGCAGGTCAACCAACGAGGCCAGGTGCATATTGGCCGACTCCATCGTGAGCATGAGGTCGCACTGCCCCAGCAGCGCATACTCGTCAATGAACTTGTGTCTCACCTCGGCCATCGAGATAACCCGCTTGTACTTGCGTGCGATTGCACGTAGGGCGATTTTCTCTGTCTTGCCGCCTCCCATGAGGAATATCCAATAATTCTCATTCTTGGAGAGTTCGGCAATCACCTGCTCCATCTTATCGAGCGGATAAGCTTTGTTCCTGTGGGATGAGAACGGTGAAATGGCAATCCAGCGCTGGTTTTCCTCTTTGTTCGGCACGATGGGACTAGTGGGCCATTCACGACCATCATACAGATAGGTGAACGTGTCAGGCGCCTCAAAACCCAGTTGCCTGAAGACGTTGCGGTAACGCTCATGGATAGGTGTCACCGGTTCATTTGACTTGTGGCTTACCAGAGCCCTGCGTTTTGGCTTTTCCCTGTCCATGCGTGCGATTAACGCTCCCTTCATTTTCATGTAGGCATCGATAATCCATGTACCACTCACGTTATGCAGGTCGGCCACGGCATCAATGTCGTAGAGTTTGTGCAGCTTAGCTGCCAGTTTCAACAAGCCGAAGAAGCCACTGTGATGCTCCTTCACGTCAAAATCAACAACCTTGAGGTTGGCAGGACGGTCATGGAACATCGATGCTGGCCACATCTTAGTGAGCATAATAAACCGTGTGTCAGGGTTCGCCTTGCACACGGGATACAACACGGGAATGGCCATCGCCACATTGCCAAGCACCGACAGGCGCATGACAAGCACGTTACGCAAGGGTTTATTATTCTTTGCCATAGAGCACAGGATTAGTTACAATCGTTGTGCAAAAGTAAACAAAAACAGCGAAATAGACAACAATTTAAACATTATTTCCCCTCAATGGTTGCAATTACTCGTTTAACAACCTCGTCGGGGGGTATGTTTTTGAGGCAGCGGTAGTCGCCATAACGGCACTCGCGCTCACCATAGATGGAACATGGCCTGCATGGCATGTCAAGCTGGATGTCATCGTTGGCATCCTGTCCATAGCCCAGGAAGCCGCATGCGGGAGCCGTAGCGCCCCAAATGGTGACCGTCTTGAGACCCATGAGCGAAGCCAGGTGCATATTGGCCGAGTCCATTGTGAGCATGAGGTCGCACTGTCCCAACAAGGCATATTCATCGATAAAGCCATGCTTGATTTCGGCCATCGAAATGACGCGTTTTTTCTTGCCCACCATTTTGCGCAAGGCCATTTTCTCCTCTTTGCCACCGCCCATGAGAAAAAGCCAGTAGTTTTCGCGCTGGTTCAACTGCTCGACCACCTGTGCCATCTGCTCGATGGGATAGACCTTGCCGTCGTGGGCCGAGAAGGGCGAGATGGCCACCCATCGCTGCCCCGGTTCCTTGCCGAGCACGATGGAACTCACAGGCAAGGGTTTGCCGTCATACAGACGGGTAAAATCGCTAGGCGCCTCCAGTCCCAACTGCTGGAACACCTCGCGGTAACGCTCGATAGTGGGCGTGACTGGTTCCTGGCTCTTGTGGGTGACAAGGGCGCGCCGACGTGCCCGCTGCTTGTCGAGATGCACAACGGGGATGCCGCGCAACCGCATGAACAGGCTGATGATTCTTGCCCTAATCACATTATGAAGGTCGGCAACGGCATCGATGTGATAGTCGCGCCTCAACTGGGTGGCGAGTTTCATCAATCCCGTGACTCCCTTGTACTCGGTCTTGACGTCGATGCCCACCACCATCAGGTTGTCAGGACGGTCATGGAACATCGATGCAGGCCATTTCTTGGTCAGCATGACAAAACGCGTGTCAGGGTTGGCTCGGCACACGGGATAGAGCACAGGGATGGTCATTGCCACGTCGCCCAGCGCCGACAGCCTCATCACGAGCACATTGCGGGGGCAATGGTCATTTTTTGCCATACAGGACAGGATTGGTATCGGGATCGTTATACATCTTCATCTGGCGATAGACCTTCATAAACTTGCGGCCGGCAGCGATATCGTCGAGCAACTGGTCGATGGCGGTGGTCAGGTCAACTCGTTGCTCCAGCAGCACGTCAAGTTTGGCCTGACATTTGGCGATGTGCGCGGCATCGGCGTCGGTGCGCTCGGTCTGTTCGCGCATGTGCCAAATCTTGAGGGCGAGAATCGACAGGCGGTCGATAGCCCAAGCGGGACTCTCGGTGTTGATGGTGGCACCGTCCTTGACCGTCACACCGGCATACTGCTGGCGGAAATAGGAGTCAATCTCCTCCACGAGATCGGTGCGGTCCTGGTTGCTGCGGTCGATGCGGCGCTTGAGGGCCAACGCGGCAACGGGGTCGATGGCCTCGTCGCGGATGATGTCCTCGAGATGCCACTGCACGGCATCAATCCAGTTCTTGCGGGCAAGGCTGTTTTCGATAGTACCCTCAGCATAGGGGTTGTTGAAAACGGCGTCAACATCGTCGGTGACGTGGTAGAGCTTGACCGTCTGGTCAAAGATCTCGTTACAATTTTGTGCAAAAGTCATATTTGGTCCTTAGTTCTTGGTTGTTAGTTAATCGATTTCGACGCGTTGGCCCAGCAGGGTCGCGCTCGAAGCGCTCAATACCCGGCACATCACCTTGTCGCCGGGTTTCTCGCCATTGGCCGGGAAGACGATGACCTTGTTCTGCTGTGTGCGGCCGAACATGTCGTCACGGCTGCGCTTGCTGTAGCCCTCGACCAGCACCTCATAGATATTGCCCACGTCCTTGCGGTTACTGCACAACGACAGCTCGTTCTGCAGGGCTATCATGCGGTTCAGACGGTCGATTTTCACGTCCTCGGGAACATTGTCGGGCAGGTTCTTGGCAGCAAAGGTGCCGGGACGCTCGCTGTACTTGAACATGAACGACGAGTCAAATCCCACCTCACGCATCAGCGACAGTGTCTCCTGGAAGTCCTCCTCGGTCTCATCGTGGAAGCCGGTAAACATATCGGTCGATATACCGCAGTCGGGCATCGCGGCACGGATGCGTGCGATGCGGTCCAGATACCACTCGCGGGTATATTTGCGGTTCATCAGTTTCAACACCTTGTTGCTGCCGCTCTGCACGGGCAGATGGATGTGGTTGCAGATGTTGTAGTGGCTGGCCATCGTGTCGATGATGGCGTCGCTCAGGTCCTCGGGGTTGCTGGTGGTGAAGCGCACACGCATCTCGGGAGCGGCCTCGGCAACCATCGCCAGCAGGCGGGCCAGGTCAACGGGCTCGCTACCGTCCTCGGGTTTGTACAGGTAGGAATTGACATTCTGGCCCAGCAGGGTCACCTCCTTGAAACCGCGCTCACGCAGGTCGGCCAGCTCGTTGAGGATGCTCTGAGGCTCACGGCTGCGCTCGCGGCCACGGGTATAGGGCACAATGCAGTAGGTGCAGAAGTTGTTGCAGCCTCTCATGATGCTGATGAAGCCGCTCACCTTGCTGCCGCCCACGCGCGACGGGATGATGTCGCGGTAGGTCTCGGTAGTGGACAGTTCGGTGTTGATGGCCTTCTCGCCCCGCTCGGCAAGGCCGATGAGTGCAGGCAACTCCAGATAAGCGTCAGGGCCTGCCACCACATCAACGTCATGCTCGCTGATGAGCACCTCCTTCAGGCGCTCGGCCATACAGCCGATGATGCCGATGATCAGTCGGCGCTGCCGCTTGTGGCGGTAGGCATTCAACTGGTTGAGGCGCGAGAAAATCTTCTGCTCGGCATTATCGCGCACCGAGCATGTGTTGATGAAAATCGCGTCGGCCTCGTCAAGTTCCTCGCAGGTCTCATAGCCCGCCATCTTCATCACCGTGGCGACCACCTCGCTGTCGGCCACATTCATCTGGCAGCCGTAGGTCTCCAGCAGCAACCGCTTGCTGCCGTCGCCTTGGGCGTCATATTTCAATTCCATTGCCATGTTCGTTGTCATTTGTATTAAGACTGCAAAGATACAATAATTCTCTTTAATCCTTATGTTTATGCTTTGATTCCTTTTCATCAGACCCAATAAGAGAGATAATCAGTCATTCATATGCAAAGGATTCTACACTTTTTCCAACAAATCAGAACATTTCGGGTGGTGTTTTTGCATTATACTGGAAATATCAGTACCTTTGTGTTTTGTTTCTAAGGTAAAAAAGATGAAGACTGATTTAAAGACCAACATCAAGTTTTTTCAGGTATCCAACCGGTATTATCGTCCTGAAAATGATATAGAACTCGCATCGCTCACCCGATATGAGAAAGTCCCCACAACGGTTGTTGAGAGTGCTGAACAGGGCGCCCATGAAGCGGCCCTTGACGTGGCCGGCATCATCAACGAGTGCGTCGAGGCCAAGGGGCAGTGCGTCATTGGTTTTGGAGCAGGAAGGTATGCCCTCAAGGTTTATGACGAGTTGGTCAAACTCTATTTCGCCGACAAGGTCAACTTTAATCATGTCATCGCCTTTAACCTGAGCGAACTGGTGACCGACGGAAACGGTGTGCCCAGTATTGACAGCCGCATACACGACCACCTGTATGCCAAGGTCGATATCGAACCCGCCAACATCCACACCTTCCACCATCTTACCGCCATCGAGAACGTGCACAACCTGTGCAAGGCCTATGAGCGGGACATCATCGATGCCGGTGGACTGGATGTGGTGTTGTGCGACCTGAACAGTGACGGTTCCATTGCTTTTAACGAGCCGGGCTCGGCACGCACCAGTTCGTGCCGTCTGATGCTGCTCGGTCACGAATCGCGCACCCGTGTGGCCGATGCCTTCCAGAACGATGACGCCCCCAAAACCGCCATCACCTTGGGCATCGGTAACATCCTGAGCGCCGATAAAATCATCTGTGTGGCATGGGAAGAAGATTCGGCCGAAGCACTTTACAACACCATCGAGGGCAAAATGACCGACCTCGTTCCCGCGTCGTTCCTGCAGGTGCATGACGATGTGAAAATCTATGCCGACCTGGACGCTGCCTCACGCCTGACTCGCATCAGTTACCCGTGGAAGGTGACCTCCTGTGAATGGAACGGCCACCTGATTCGCCGCGCCATCGTGTGGCTGTGCGGACAAACGGGCAAGCCCATCCTTAAACTCACCAATGAGGACTACAATGACTACGGCCTGAATGAACTGGTGGCGCTCTATGGCTCGGCCTACAACGTCAACATCAAGATATTCAATGATTTGCAACACACCATCACCGGATGGCCCGGCGGCAAGCCCAATGCCGACGACACCTACCGTCCCGAGCGTGAGAAACCCTATCCCAAGCGGGTGCTCATCTTCAGCCCCCACCCCGATGACGTCGTGGTTTCGATGGGTGGCACCGTGCAGCGTCTCATCCAGCAGGGCCATGAGGTGAATATCGCTATCCAGACCGACGGCGATGTGGCCGTGAGCGATGAAGACCTGTTGCGCAGCCTTTTGCTGGCCGAACGGTTGACCAAACGTTTCGAGGGCGTGAACTTCACGTTCATCGAGGAGACATTGCACAAACTCCTCAACGGCGCCACAACCGATGATGACATGAACGATTTGCGATACTTCAAGGGCTCTATCATGCTGAGCGAGGCCATGATAGCCTGCCGACAGATGGGCGTTCCCAGGAAGAACCTGTATGACCTGCGCATGCCGTTCTATGTCAACGACAAGCACGGCCAAGGAAAAGTCACTGATGCCGATGTGGCCGTGATTCAGGAACTGATTGCCAAAATCAAGCCTCACCAGGTATTCTTTGACAACGACCTGGTGGACCCCAATGGTACCCATGTGCGGGCCACAACTGCCGTGATGCATGCCCTTGACAACCTTAAAGAAGAAGATTTCATGCGTGATTGCCGTGCCTGGATGTATCGTGGACAGTGGGGGCAATGGGATGTTGACCATGTGGAGATGGCTGTGCCGATGAGCCCTGAGGAATTCAGCGGTAAGCGCGATGCCATCCTCAAGTTCCATTCCCAGATTCATGACGCGCCCTTCCGTTCCAATGCCGACGGCAAACTGCCGTGGCAGCGCTCCATCGAGCGTAACCGCGACCTGGCCGAGCGTTACCAGCAACTGGGCCTGGCCACCTACGAGGCCATCGAGGCCTTTGTCCAGTATCGGTTCCGATAATTAATAGTCCTGAAGCGGTCAGTTTCAGGACTATTAAGTTTATAGTTTAGAGTTTAGGGGGTAGAGAGCATCCGCATGAGGCGGACTAGTGCTCGCCAATGGGTGGCTGTCATGAGGTGATGGCGCGGGGGAGTTCCAGGTAGTCGGGGGACAGGCCGATGCTGTAGGCCTCACCTTTTTTGCCTGTGATAATGTACATTTTGGCCAGTTCCTTGTCGGTGATGACATTCTTGATGCGTCGGTTAATCTTGGAAATCATCTGGTTGAGCGAATCGCTGAACGGACTGCACAAATTATCGACCGATTGGGCTACCCGGTTATCATTGGCGCCCGGCTTGACCATACTGTAGATATTGATAATCTCGTCATGGTACTCGTCCATGTTCTTGAGGACGATGCCTCCGCCCTGCAAACGGCGTTTCAGGAACAGGATATATAACGTGCGGCACAAAGCGGGCATCTCGATTTCCATCTCATCATAGTCAGGCAAGACAATCTTCATATCACCATTGACCAGGATGCGGCCCGGGTGTCCCACCACAACCTTGCCACGCAACAGTTCGGCCATCAGTTCCTTGGGATCATCATGGTATTTAGCGATGTAATTGACAATATCCCTCTTGATTTGTTCCAGAGCCCGTTTGCGGTTTTGTTCAAGTTTCTTGAGCTCATGCTCTTCCTCTTCCTGCAACTGATCGCGATGTGGTCTTTCCTGACGATTTACCGGAAGTGCCGCCTCTTCACACGATATCTCTTTATCGGCTTCTACTTTAAAATGCTTGGTTAATCTCTTCCATACTTTGACCTTTTTGGAAAGATTTACCCGCGTGTTGTCTTGCGGAGCCGCTTCACTCACCCCGTCGAACACCGATGATTGCATGTCGTAACGATAGCCAAAGTCGGCCTCATTGATCACGACATCGCCATCACCGGCGTCGGTAACCCCCATCAGCTCATCGGCAAAACGTCGTATTGCCTCAAACCACCCTCCTGACCGGTTCATGCGACTTAATGACAGGCTCACCGTGGCATACTTGCCGATGTTGCCCACATTGAACCGTCTTGCAACCAAGAACAGGTCTTCACGTCCCGGTTCGTCGATCCACTCGACTTGCAAGGGATTGACAAATTTCTCTACAATGGATTCTGCATCATGTACGCCGGGCGAAAAGCTGCGGTCGCTATACAGATAGATGATACCGTACTTGAGGTTCTGAGGGATGGTCTGCTCCATAATGATGACGGGATTAAGATTTGTTAATAATGTAGTGATACAGCAAAAACCATGCCAATGAGCCGTTAGTCAAGGGGTGAAACAACGGCTCATCGGCAGCAGATCAATTCCTATCAATCCTCATCGTCAAAGAAGTCCTCTTGGTTCATGTTCTTAAGGCTTTCCTGAGCCTTGGGAGAAGCCACAGATCCATACGCCTTCATCACGCACTCGGCTTTGTCCAGCCACCTGCGACGTGAGCGACGCTCCTTGGCAAACATCGCCTGGGTGCCTGCCTCTGTCTTGTCAAACGTCAAGTGGTGCTGGATGCTCAGCGAGAAGGCGACCGATTCCACGTCATGGTCGGCGCCGATGTAGGTGAACTGCCAGCCCTGCTCCTTGTAGCTCTCGATGAGGGCACGAATTGAGGAAAGACTGTACTCGTGCGAGGCATTTTCATAGCCGTCGGTGATGATGGTCACCAACGCCAGCGACTCGTTATTCTGGCTCTTGATGGCATGCACGCGGCTGATGGTCGTTCCCACCGCGTCATATAACGGCGTCATGCAGCAGGGAGAGTAATCCTTGTCGGTGAGGGTTTTGACCTCGCTCACGGGGACATTGTCATAGATGGTCTTCATCTCGCAGCCGCAAAAGGCTACCAGCGTCACGATGTGTTCCTGGTCGGGGTTCTTTTCCTGGGCACTCTTGATGGAACCGATGGTCTCGTTCACGCCATCGACAGCTTGACGGGCGATACTGCTCATGGAGCCGCTCTTGTCAAGGATAATCACGTTAAAAACTTTGGTCTTCATCTTGCTTTACTTTTTTAATTTGTGAATAAACGTTGATAGCTCATGGGGATATTTTCCCGCTGACGTTGCAAAGGTACATCCCATTTTACCGCACCCCGGTTTTTTGCAAGGTTGCCGTTTTTCTCCAATGACATGATTGCGGGGGCAAAACCACGAAAAAAGGCAATATTTCATGAAAAAGACAAAAAACCGAGAACCGAGAAGAGAGAACTGAAAACTTTTTACTACCTTTGTAGGTTAATAGATTTGCGAAAGCTCAGATGAAAGTAAAAATCCATCACGAGGGCGAGAACATCCTGTTGATGTTGTTCCTGATTATAGTGGCGAGCGGAGCGCTGGCCTATAGGTTCTTTGACTACAAACCTGTAGCCTGGGGCTTGATCACGTTAATGGCCATCCTGTTCCTGCTGGTACTCAACTTCTTCAGGTTGCCCAGGCGACACTACAGCGGCGACAACAGCGATGGCACGGCTGTTCTGTCGAGTGTTGACGGCACCGTTGTCGCACTCGAGGAAGTCTATGAGGACGAGTATCTGCACCGCAACTGCATCCAGCTATCGGTGTTCATGACCATCTTTAACGTGCATGCCAACTGGGTGCCTGTCAAGGGTACCATTACCTACTACAAGCACCATTCGGGCCGTTTCCTCGCCGCCAACCTGCCCAAGTCGAGCAGCGACAATGAGCGCTCGACCATTGTCATCCGCAGCGAAACAGGCGAAGAAATCCTTGTCCGCCAGATTGCCGGTGCCGTGGCACGGCGCATCGTGACCTATGTCGAGCAGGGCGAGACGGTGGATATTAACGACTTTATCGGCTTCATCAAGTTTGGTTCCAGGGTGGACATTTTCCTGCCGCTCGACACCCAAATCATGGTCAAGCTGGGTGACCGCACCTGGGGCGGTGAGACCCTGGTGGCACGACTCAACAACAAAAAAGCAGATAAACAATGAATGCAATCCGCAACAATATCCCCAATGCCATCACTTCGCTGAACCTGCTGTTCGGCAGCATGGCTTGCATCATGGCTTTCAGTTGCTTTGATCCCGTCTGCGGCGGACTCAAAGGCTATCAGTGTGCCTTTATCCTAATTGCCCTGTCGGCAGTGGCCGACTTCCTCGATGGCCTTGTTGCACGCCTGTTGCACGCCGTCAGCGCCATCGGTGCAGAACTGGACTCGCTGGCCGACCTGGTGAGTTTCGGGCTTGCACCGGCGCTCATCCTGTACAACATGATGTTAGGCCAGGGGGCAGGCCATTGGGCACTGGTTGCCCTGATGATTCCGGTGTTTGGCGCCCTGCGGCTGGCACGATTCAACGTTGACACCAATCAGACTACCACCTTCACCGGACTGCCCATTCCCGCCAACGCCATCTTCTGGATCGGCTTCACGGCATGGTATGCGATGCATCCCGTCAGCTTGTGGATTGTGCTGATGATCACCGTTGCCTTGTCGCTGCTGATGGTGTGCAACCTGCGCATGTTCTCGTTGAAGATGCACAACCTGTCGTCGTTGCGAGAGAATTGGGCACAATATTTGCAGGTAGTGGCTACAGTGGTATTTGTCGTGCTGCTGGGCCTGCCCGGCCTTGCCGCCGCCATCGCCCTGTATGTCTTGCTTTCGAGCTATAAGAATACTATCATTAAAAGAGAAAAATAACGAGTTACATCCCGAAACATGAGTTTCCTGCTCTTCATATTATTTATCCTGTTCCTGCTTGTGGGTCTGCCCCTGTTGCGTGGTTGGCTTTACATGCAGAACCTGCGCCGCCGTGTCAATGAGTCATTCCGTGGCCGTCAGCAGCACGAGCGCCCCAGCCGCGAACGCTATGAAGAGGAAGAGTACACCGAGACCGGCGAACGCAAAATCTTCACCAGCAACGAGGGCGAGTATGCCGACTTTGAGGAAGTGAGCGGTACCGTCATCGAGGAAACCACCTCGATGGGCGACACCCGCACCATCATCGAGGAACAAGTCACAGACGCTGAATACGAGGAAATCCCCTAACCACCGAATGGGACATACGAGCCAATGGCTCGCAATACAATAACAACACCCGCCCATGCCATCGAGCACGAGCGGGTGCTTTATTAAATAGATTTACAAATAGAGTTACAGTTTCAGGTCGTCCTCGCTTTTGGGTTGAGGGGGATAGTCGATGGTGTAGTGCAGGCCGCGGGATTCCTTGCGGTCCTTGGCCTGACGGGTGATGAGGTAAGCCACGTTGATGATGTTGCGCAACTCGCAGATGCGGCGCGAAACTTTGCTGGTCTTGAACAGCCGCTCGGTCTCTTCGTAAAGAATGTCCAAACGGTTCCAGGCGCGGTCAAGTCGCAGGTTGCTGCGAACGATGCCCACATAGGTGGACATGATCTCTCCCACCTCTTTCTCGCTCTGGCTGATGAGCACCATCTCCTCGGGGTGGGTAGTGCCTGCATCGTCCCATGCGGGGATGTCCTCACGCCATGAATACTCGTTGCGGTGCTCAATGGCATGCTTAGCTGCAGCATCAGCATACACCACTGCCTCAATCAATGAGTTGCTGGCCAAGCGGTTGCCGCCATGCAAACCCGTGCAGGAGCACTCGCCCACAGCATACAGACGCTTAATACTCGAGCAGGCATTCAGGTCCACCTTGATGCCGCCACACATGTAATGGGCCGCAGGCACCACGGGGATGTACTCCTTGGTGATGTCGATGCCCAAATCCATACAGTGCTTGTAGATGTTGGGGAAGTGGTGCTTGGTCTCCTCTGGATCCTTGTGGGTCACGTCGAGATAAACGTGATCCTCGCCTCGCTGTTTCATCTCGTTATCGATGGCACGGGCCACCACGTCGCGCGGTGCCAGCGACAAGCGCGGGTCATACTTCTGCATAAACTCCTCGCCGCCCAAATTGCGCAACACGCCTCCATAACCGCGCATAGCCTCGGTGATGAGGAAGGCGGGGCGGTCGCCGGGATGATACAACGCGGTGGGATGGAACTGAACGAATTCCATATCTTGAACCGTACCCTTGGCACGATATACCATGGCGATGCCGTCACCCGTTGCCACCAGCGGGTTGGTCGTGGTGTGATAAACGCAACCAACGCCACCCGTTGCCATCAATGTCACGCGTGACAGGAAAGTGTCCACCTCGCCCGTCTCCTGGTTGAGGACGTAGGCACCGTAGCACTCGATGCCCGGCGTGCGGCGCGTCACAATCTTGCCCAAATGGTGCTGGGTGAGGATTTCCACCGCAAAATGGTCCTCAAACACGTCGATATTGGGGTCGTTCTTGACGGTCTCGATGAGCGACACCTGGATCTCGTGGCCCGTATTGTCGGCGTGGTGCAGGATGCGGAACTCGCTGTGTCCGCCCTCACGGTGCAGGTCAAAATCGCCCTTCTCGTTCTTGTCAAAGTCCACACCCCATCCCAGCAGTTCCTTAATTTGGCCGGGAGCCTCGGTAACGACTTTTTTAACGGCTTCAGGGTCACTGAGCCAGTCACCGGCCACCATCGTGTCGTGGATGTGCTTGTCAAAATTGTCCACTTCAAGATTGGTCACTGTGGCGACACCACCCTGAGCCAGGTCGGTGTTGGCCTCTTCCATCTTGGACTTGCACACAAGGGCTACGGTTCCCGTTTTAGCCACCTTGAGGGCAAAACTCATACCGGCCACACCCGAACCGATAATGAGGTAATCATATTTGCGTACCATACTATATTCTATCGTTTATTTTCTTCTAGATGCTCTAGAAAATCTAGAAAAACTAGAAAAATTAGATTATCTAGACAACATTCAGGTTATTCTTTCTCGCCGTAGAGGAGGTCGCCGCAGTCGCCCAGGCCAGGCACGATGTAGCTGTGCTCGTTGAGTTCGTCGTCTATGTCACAGGTCCACAGCGTGGTTATATCGTTGGGCAGGTGCTGGCGAACGGCCTCGATAGCCTTGGGCGTGGCCACAACGCTGGCCACATGAATGTGGGCAGGATGACCCTTGGTCACCAGTGCCTGATAAGCCAATTCCATCGAGGAGCCGGTAGCGAGCATCGGATCAACGATGACAAGCGTCTTTTCATCCAGGCGGGGACTGGCGATATACTCAATGTGAACGACAAAATCGTCGGTCTTGGGGAAATACTTCCTGTAAGCTGACACAAAGGCGTTTTCAGCGCCGTCAAAGAAATTCAAGAAGCCCTCGTGGAACGGCAGGCCGGCACGCAATAACGTGGCAAGCACCACACGGTCGTCCAACACATTACACTGCTTCACTCCCAGCGGCGTGGTCACCCCAACGGTTTTATACTGGAGCTTCTTGGAAATCTCATAGGCCATGATTTCGCCCAGACGTTGGATGTTAGTGCGGAAACGCAAGCGTTCCTGCTGCAAATTCTTGTCGCGGATTTCGCTCATGAACTGTCCCACCAGCGAATTGTTGTCACACAAGTTGATTATGTCCATATCTTTATTGATTAGTAGTTAAATAGTCATTAAGAAGTCGTTTGGCATTGTCACGGTCAAGGGTCAGTTGATGCTTGAGTTCCTCAAGACCGCACATCTTGAACTCCAACCGCAAGAAGCTGATGAATTCCAATGCGATGTCCTCGCCGTAAATGTCGTCATCAAAATCAAACAGGTTGACCTCGATGCTCAGTTGCGTGCCATTATCGAGAGTGGGACGGCGGCCAATGTTCGTCATGCCTTGCAGTTGGCGGCCACCCACATGCGCCAGCACAGCGTATGCCCCATTGTGCGGCAGCAACAGGTTAGAGTCTATCTCCCCCACATTGGCCGTCGGGAAACCCAAGCCACGGCCGTTGTGGAAGCCGTGCACCACCTTACCCTTGAGGGCGAAAGGACGCCCCATACAGTGCATCGCATCCACCACCCTGCCGGCAGCGATCAGGCCGCGAATGATGGTAGAGCTGACAGGGGCATATTTGCCTAGATATTCAGGCGCCTTGACCACCTTGACACCTAACCGCTCGCCGTGGCGGCAATAGTCCTCAAAGGTCTCACCTTTGTTATGTCCAAAACGGTGGTTATAGCCGGTCACCAGCACGGCCACGCCATAGCGGTCGCGCAACAGCTCGATAAATTGCGATGAATCAAGCCGCGACAACTCGGGCGAGAACTCCAGCGGCAGCAGCAAATCGGGGTCCAACGACTCAATCTTTGCCAAACGGTCCTCGTGTGGCATGATCAGCTTGAGTGAATCGTCGGGGTGGAGCACCTGGCGCGGATGGTGCAGGAAGGTGATGACAAGCGACTGCTTGCCACTTGTCGCTGCTTGCTGTTTGAGAAAATCGACGAGGGTGACGTGTCCCAAATGGACTCCGTCAAACATGCCTATTGTGGCGACCGTGCTGCCCAACGGCAAGCGGTCATTCTCGCCTAAAATCTTCATTCCGTATAGGTTGTATAAAAAAGTGGATTCAAATAAAATCCACTCATTTTCAATTACTTATCTAAATGTTCCTTCAAAATGCGCATGGTGTCGTTGCACACGCGGATGAACATCTCGCGGTTCTTAAGCATCGTCGATGTCTTGACCTGCCTGTCGGCACCCGAGAACAGGTAACCGGTCTCCTTGCTCTCCAGCGCGCGCATGGTGGGCACCACGCCGGCCTCAGGGCTGGGGATGTTGCGGCTCAGGTAGTCAGGCACGCGGTCCATCCATCGCGACATGGCCAGTGCACCGCTCTTGAGCAAACCGGGATTGACGCAGTTGACCGATACACGGCGTGTTTTCATCACACTCGACATGTAAATCGAGAACAACGTCAGCGCCAACTTGCTCTGCGCATAGGCTCCCCAAGGTGTGAAATGGGAAACTGCCGGGAACTCATAAGGCAGTGACACGAAACGGCGTGAAACCGAAGTGGACAAGACGATGTGGCCTCCTTCCTCGATGAGCGGATAGACCTGCATCGACAACAACACGGTACTCAAGTAATTGACCTGCACCGAGTGCTCGAAGCCATCCTCTGAAATCTCGCTGCGGCGGGGCAGAATGCCGGCATTGTTGATGAGTGCGGCAACAGGGCGGTTGAGCGCTCGCAGACGCTTCACAAAGTCATTGACCAGCTCAAACGAGTTGAGATCCAGCTGCAGGCACGAGATATCCTTGTTGCGGGTCACTTTGCGCAATTGCGTGGCGTAATTCTCGGCCTTGGCGATGTCGCGGCTTGCCAGCAGCACGGCTTTGCCTTGCTCGGCTAGCTTGCGCGTGATCACACTGCCCATGCTGTCGGTCGAGCCTGTGACAATATATAGAGGCTTTACCCCGGCATCCAATACTTGGTCTTTATCGGTCATCATATCGTTTTAGTTTTATGGTTCATTTGTTTCTAACCTGCAAAGATACAAAAGTTCGGAAATAACGCCTAATCCCAAGGCAAAAAAGACACAAAACACCCAAAAAACAAATAAAACGAATAAAACTGCATGGGAAACAGCCAGCAATTTTTATCTTTGCATGAGAATAAAAATAGAACCATGGCAAAGAGAACAAGAAGAAAAATCTTTTGGATTATCGGAGTGGTATGGCTCCTTGTGGCAGGCATGTTGTTCTGGTGTATGCGTCCGGCCAGGAATGCGATTCCCACGGTAACCGTCGGTTCACTGGAACGGTTCCCGCAGTTCACCTCCCGGTTTATCCAGTCCCGTGACGTGGTCGTCTGGCTGCCAGAGGGTTACCAGACGGGTGACTCGTGCGATGTGCTGTACGCTCACGACGGCAATATGCTCTTTGATGCCAAGACGACATGGAACCGTCAGGAATGGCGTGTCGATGAGATCATGGACAGCCTGATGCAAGCAGGAAAAATCAGGCCGTGCATCGTCGTGGGCATCTACAATACCGAGGAACGGATCGCTGAGTACCTCCCCACCAAGGCGGCGCAATATATTGCCGAAGCAGGCCGCAAGGATGTGGACATGAAGAGACTGACCGCCGATGCCTACCTGAAATTCATCGTCGAGGAGCTGAAACCCTTTATCGACCAGCGCTACAAGCCTCTCACTGATCGCGAGCACACCTTCATGATGGGATCAAGCATGGGAGGGCTGATTTCGCTCTACGCCCTGTGCGAATATCCGCAGGTGTTCGGCGGTGTGGCCTGTCTCTCATCCCACCTGTCGATGGCTCATGTGTCCTACAGTCTGGACAGCGAACAATGGGCCACCGGATTCAGGAATTATGTAACCCAAAACTTGCCTGAGACCAACGGCAGCCTGGTTTACATGGACCACGGCACCGAGGCCTTTGATAAAGACTATGGCAAGTATCAGGAACTGCTCGACACGGTCTTTCGTTCCAAGGGGTGGGACGAGCAGCACTACAAGAGCCTCGTCTTTCAAGGGCAAGGACACAACGAGGCCGCTTGGAGTGCACGCCTCGACCAACCATTGCTCTACTTATTGGGGAAATGATCATTTATTCTTGCCTGGGCAGGCGAGTTGATGTAACTTTGCACGTAGAAATAAAATTTGTCAAAAGATGAACGAATACATTACTGTTATCGGAGGGGTGAACATGGACATCTCAGCAGCGTTGACGGCGCCGTTTGTCCCTGCCGATTCGGTGCCCGGGCAGGTGACCCTGGGTTGTGGAGGCGTGGCGCGCAACATCGCCCATAACCTGCGGCTGATGGGGCATGAGGTGAAGTTTGTGAGCACCTTCGGCGGCGAGACCTTCGGTGAGATGTGCTGGCATGAGTGCCAAGCCATCGGACTGGACCTCTCGCTGAGCGAGCGCTGCGAGGGCATGCGCAACGGCCTCTACCTGTGCGTCAACGACCAGACGGGCGACATGATCGCCGCTGTTGCCGATACCGACATCGTGGCCCGCATCACACCCGAATTCCTTGAGGCGCGCATCGATGCCATTAACCGCTCGGCCCTCGTTCTGGCCGATACCAACATCTCCACCGAGGCCCTGCAATACCTCATTGACCACTGCAACGCACCGCTCATGGTCGATACCGTGAGCACCGCCAAAGCGCCCCGCATCATCAAGGCATTGCAGCAAAGTCAAAGCCATCGACTCCAGACGCTCAAACTCAACCTCCAGGAAGCCCAAGCCGTTACGGGATGCGGCACGGCTCAGGACGCCGCCAAGAGCCTCATTGCCATGGGCGTGCACGAGGTGTTCATCACCCTGGGCAGCGAGGGCGTGTATTGCAGCGACGGCACATGCCACGAGCAGTTCAAGGCCATCCCCTCTCGCGTCATCAACACCACAGGGGCTGGCGATTCCTTCATCGCAGGAGTGGCCCATGCCCAAATCATGAACATTCCCTTCCCCGAATGTGCCATGACAGGCCTCAAAGCCGCCCATGCCACCCTACTCTCGCCACAGACCGTCAATCCCGACATCAAAAACTACCTAACATAGAAAACTACGAATTACGCGAATTAGACTAATTAGCATCCGCATTCAATTATATCGAATTTGACTAATAACTGAACTACGAATTACACGAATTCATCTGATTATAACAAGCTAAAAAGCAATCCATCAATCAGAATAATCAGCGTAACCAGCAGTTCAACAACTAAAAACTAAGGACTAAGGACTAAGGACTAGAAACTAAGGACTAACAACTAAAAACTAAAAACTAAAATAATGAACTCATATCTTTCCATCTCACCCGAAGTGCAGCAGGCACTTGACGAGGGCCGTCCTGTGGTAGCCCTCGAGTCCACCATCATCTCCCACGGCATGCCTTATCCGCAGAACGTGGAAACGGCCTTGAAAGTCGAGCAGACCATCCGTGACAACGGTGCTGTGCCCGCCACCATCGCCATCATTGGCGGCAAACTCAAGGCAGGCTGCACGCCCGACGAAATCGAATACCTGGGCCGCAAAGGCCAGGCCGTGACCAAGGCCTCACGCCGTGACCTGCCGGTGCTCATCGCCCGTGGCGAGGACGGAGCCACTACCGTGACCACGACAATGATTATCGCCGCCATGGCCGGCATCAAGGTGTTTGCCACTGGCGGCATCGGCGGCGTGCACCGCGGTGCCGAGACCACCATGGACATCAGCGCCGACCTCGAGGAACTGGCCATGACCCCCGTGATGGTCATCTGTGCCGGAGCCAAGTCGATTCTCGATCTGGGACTCACACTCGAGTACCTGGAGACTAAAGGCGTGCCCGTCATCGGCTACGGCACCGAGGAACTGCCCGCCTTCTACACCCGCCACAGCGGCTTTAAGGTGGATTACCGCATCGACACCCCCGAGGAACTGGCCGCTGCATTCCGCGCAAAACTCGACATGGGGCTGAAGGGCGGTATGCTCGTCACTAACCCCATCCCCGAGGAATATTCCATGCCCGCCGATGTCATCAACAAGGCCATCGACGAGGCTATTGACGAGGCCAACCGCTTGGGCATCAAGGGCAAGGAAACGACTCCCTTCCTGCTCGCCAAGGTCAAGGACCTCACCGGCGGCGACAGCCTGGCCAGCAACATCCAGCTGGTGCTCAACAACGCCCGCTTGGCCGCCAAAACCGCCGCAGCCCTCACCCGCTAAACGCACGCCCGTTATTTCAGACAACGGGAACAACTTTTTTATTGAGATTGTTGCAAAACTAACGCCTGAAAACTTTAAGACGCTGTTGCAAAACTAACGCCTAAAAGGTTTAAACGAGCTTCGCCTTGCTAAAGGTTCTCGGCCGCAGGCCGATTCATAGTGGTGCCAAATGAGTTTTGCAACAGCCTCTCTCTAAACTTTAAACTGCGAGCAAAGCGAGCCTATAACTCATTTATACAGCTTGATATAGGCATCAAGGTTTGCGGGCGTGCCCAGCGTATCAGCCACGCGACGTTTTTTGTTGTACGCCGAGTGCGCCTCCTTATAGCCCATGCAGGCCATGATGATTGATGTGGGCAGTTCGCAGCAATATAGTGCCAAGTAATTGACATCGGTCTCATTCAGTGCGGGATAAGCGGCAATCGACTCATCGATGATATTGTTATACCGTGCGTTAACATAGGCTCGCAGTGCTTTCCAAAATCCTTTGTCGGGCCGTTTGTTGCTGTAGGCTTGGGCGAATGCCTTGCTGAAGCCACTAGGCGATTTGGCAAACTTTGTCACATGCTGTTCGACCAGTTGTGTGAACAGCTCAATCTGATCTTGTATTGCTTGCTTGAGTTCTTCGCTCATGGCCTGGTGCTTGTTGAGCTGAGATGCCAGCACCTGGGCATCACTACGCAGTTGTTCAATGGTCATTTCGCTCTCCTCCACCAGTCGCCGGTGTTGCGCCAGCTTATGCCTCATCGCCATGACCGCCGCAAACAGCACTACAGCAAACAGCAACGCTGCCAACAGTGAAATGATCCAGTGGTTTCTGTAGGTCAACGACTTGTTTCTCAGCACCTCGTTGTCAAATTTCGCCTCCACGAAGCGCAACTGACGCTGCAAGTTGTTGCTTAATAGCGAGTCGCTGATGCCGTTTGCCCAGTCATAGTAATATAAGAATTGCTGGATATCTCCCTTACAGCGGGCAAGTTCAGCTAGACATCTATTGTACAGTACCAGCAGCCCTTCACTTAGTTTTTCCTTGTCAACCCTGTTGATATACAGGTTTGCCGAATCTGCCTTATTGAGCTTGGCCAGCGTGAAAGCGGCAATCAGGTGCAGATGGTCTTTTTCGTCAAGCGGGCAAACATCATCGGCCAGTGATGCCAAGGCTATATTTTTGGCCTGCTCAACAACACTGAGGTCGTGACTGAACAATTTCAAGTCGGCAATGTAGCGCGAGTTAGTCACCTCCACATAATTGTTTCCTAACGCTTTGGCCAAACTGTCGGCTCGTTCAAGATACACCAGTGCGCTATCATCATTGACGTTAATATAGCTGCCACCTATCGTCGATAAGCAGTTCAGGATATAGACACTGTCCGGCACTTGCTCAAAATGGTGCAGCGCCTGCTTCAGGTTCAAAATATCGGCACTGTCCATCACCAGATAGTCACGGTACAGGCAGCCTATCCGCATCTTGGCATAGCCCAGGTTGAAGTGGTCGTCGGGAGCGGCCGTACTACAAGCCTGCTTATAATAGGTCATGGCCGACTCGGGGTTGCCTAGCACCTCGGTCACCGCACCTTTGTAGATA
>CACYAW010000029.1 GCA_902772455.1 uncultured Bacteroidales bacterium | reverse complement strand
CGGTGCTTACTTTGCTAACCCCGCTTACGTACAGATTCACCCCACCTGTATCCCCGTTCACGGTGACAAGCAGTCCAAGCTGACGCTGATGAGTGAGTCGTTGCGTAACGACGGCCGCATCTGGGTGCCCAAGAACATCGAGGACGCCAAGAAACTGCAGGCAGGCCAGATCAAGGGTAGTGACATCCCCGAGGAGGAGCGTGACTACTACCTGGAGCGCAGGTATCCCGCCTTCGGTAACCTCGTTCCCCGTGACGTGGCCAGCCGCGCCGCCAAGGAGCGTTGCGACAAGGGCTACGGTGTGAACAACACCGGCAAGGCCGTGTTCCTCGACTTCAGCGAGGCCATCAACCGTCTGGGTATCGACGTGATCCGTCAGCGCTACGGCAACCTGTTTGACATGTATGAGGAGATCACCGACGTTAATCCCGGTGAGCTCGCCAACGAGATCAACGGCGTGAAGTACTACAACCCCATGATGATCTATCCCGCTATCCACTACACGATGGGCGGTATCTGGGTTGACTATGAGTTGCAGACCAGCATCAAGGGTGCAGACCAGCATCAAGGGTCTGTTCGCCATCGGTGAGTGCAACTTCAGTGACCACGGCGCTAACCGCCTCGGTGCTTCGGCGCTGATGCAGGGTCTGGCCGACGGTTACTTCGTATTGCCTTACACCATCCAGAACTACCTGAGTGACCAGATTACCGTTCCTCACTTCTCGACCGACACACCCGAGTTTGACGCCGCCGAGAAGAAGGTACAGGCTAATCTCGACCACCTGATGAGCATCCACGGCAAGCGCTCGGTGGACAGCATCCACAAGGAGCTGGGTAACGTGATGTGGGACTATGTGGGCATGGCTCGCACCAAGGAGAGCCTGGAGACTGCTCTCAAGAAGCTCAAAGAGCTGCGCAAGGAATTTGAGACCAACCTGTTCATCCCCGGCACCCAAGAGGGCATGAACGTCGAGTTGGACAAGGCCTTCCGCCTGCGTGACTTCATCACCATGGGTGAGCTGATCGCCTATGACGCATTGAACCGCCACGAGAGCTGCGGTGGCCACTTCCGCGAGGAGCATCAGACCGAGGAAGGCGAGGCCAAGCGCGACGACGAGAACTTCTTCTATGTCGCTTGCTGGAAGTACAACGGTGACGATGAGACCGCTCCCACGCTCATCAAGGAGCCGCTCCACTACGAGGCCATCAAGGTCCAGACGCGTAACTATAAGTCATAATCAACCACATTAAAATTCATCGAATACAATGGATACAAGTATAAGCTTCAAACTTAAGGTTTGGCGTCAGGCCAACGCTCATGCCGAGGGCCGCTTTGAGACCTATGAGATGCGCGATATCCCCACCGACACCTCGTTCCTCGAGATGATGGATATCCTCAACGAGCAACTCATCGAGAAGGGTGAGGAGCCCGTGACCTTCGACCACGACTGCCGCGAGGGCATCTGCGGCATGTGCTCGCTCTATGTGAACGGTCACCCCCACGGCCCCGCCACGGGTGCTACCACTTGCCAGCTTTACATGCGCCGCTTCAAGGATGGTGACACCATCACCGTTGAACCCTGGCGCTCGGCTGCCTTCCCTGTAATCAAGGACTTGATGGTAAACCGCAACGCCTTCGACCAGATTCAGCAGGCTGGCGGTTACGTGAGCTTCCAGACGGGCGGTGCCCAGGACGCTAACGCTATCCCCATCAGCAAGGATGCTGCCGACGAGGCCATGGACAGCGCTACCTGCATCGGTTGCGGTGCTTGTGTAGCAGCCTGCAAGAACGGTTCGGCCATGCTGTTCCTCAGCGCCAAGGTGAGCCAGTTCGCACTGCTGCCCCAGGGACGTGCCGAGGCCAAGCGCCGCGTGAAAGCCATGCTGGCCAAGATGGACGAGCTGGGATTCGGTAACTGCACCAACACCGGTGCTTGTGCCGCCGAGTGCCCCAAGAACATCAAGCTGAGCAACATCGCCCGCTTGAACCGCGAGTTCCTGTGCGCCAAGTGCAGCGACTAAGCCGATAGACACATTATCTATTATACGACAAGCCGCAGGGTGGTTGACCCTGCGGCTTGTTTTGTCTTCTATATATAATAAGGATAGACTAGATGCTGTCCAGATGGCTGATGGTGCGCAGTACCGTTAAAGCGCTGCTCACGCTCGTGATATTAGAGATAATGATGCTGCGGCGGCCGTTCTTCTGGCTCAGGTTGCAGCGTTTGGGATTCTGCTGCACGTAGTTGAGCAGCCGGCCAAAGGCGGGTGACTGGTAATATGCGACATTTTCCTCGCCCACCATGAACAGGTGCATGCGCGTCTGGCGGATGACCAGTTTCTCGATGCCCAAGCGGCGTGCCGTGCGCCTGAGCGGCACGATGCGGATGAGTTCGCTCGCCATCTCGGGAATCTTGCCGAAACGGTCCTTCATCCTCTCCTCAAAGGCCTCCACCTGATCGTCGGTCTCCATATTGTCCAGTTCACGGTAGAGGGTGATGCGCTCGTTCTCCTGCGGCACATAGCTGGCGGGGAACATCAGTTCCAGGTCGGTATCCACCACGCAGTCGGTGACAAACTCGGTATTGCTGTCTAATCCGTCCTCTCCGTTTTCTCCATCCCCTGGTGCGGCAAACGTTGACGCAAATTCCTCTGTTCGCAGCTCGGTCACGGCCTCCTTGAGCACACGCTGGTAGGTCTCATAGCCCAAATCGGCGATGAAACCGCTCTGTTCGGCTCCCAGCAGGTTGCCCGCGCCGCGAATGTCCAAATCCTGCATGGCAATCTGGATGCCGGCACCCAGGTCACTAAAGCTCTCGATGGCCTGCAAGCGGCGGCGCGCATCGGTAGCCAGCGGCTTGCCGGGCGGCACAAGCAGGTAACAGAACGCTTTGCGACTGCTACGCCCCACACGGCCGCGCAACTGGTGCAGGTCGCTCAAGCCATAGCGGTCGGCATTGTTGATGATGATGGTGTTCACGTTGGGCATGTCGATGCCATTCTCGATGATGGTGGTCGAGAGCAGCACGTCATAGTCGTGGTTGCCAAAGTCGATGATGGTCTGCTCCAGCTTCTCGGGCGGCATTTGTCCGTGTCCCACGGCCACTCGGGCATCGGGCACGACACGGTGAATCATGTTCTCCAACTGTTCCAGCTGCTCGATGCGGTGATTGACGAAAAAGACCTGGCCGTTGCGCGAGAGTTCGAAATTGATGGCCTCGGCAACGATATCGTCGTTCAATGTCCCCACGGTGGTGAGGATGGGATAACGGTTGGCGGGCGGGGTGGTCAGCGTGCTCAGGTCGCGGGCGCCCATCAGCGAGAACTGGAGCGTGCGAGGGATGGGTGTGGCACTCATCGTCAAGGTGTCCACGTTGAGTTTCATCTGCTTGAGTTTGTCCTTGACGGCGACGCCGAACTTCTGCTCCTCGTCCACCACCAGCAGTCCCAGGTCATGGAACTGCACGGTCTTGCCGATGAGTTTGTGGGTGCCGATGAGGATATCGATTTTGCCTTCTTTGAGGTCGGCCAGCAGCTGTTTCACCTCTTTGGGCTTGCGGGCACGGCTCAGGTAATCCACACGTACGGGGAAATCCTTCAATCGGTCGCTGAAGGTGCGCCAGTGCTGGAACGCCAGCACCGTCGTCGGCACGAGCACGGCGGTCTGTTTGCCGTCGGTAGCGGCCTTGAAGGCGGCGCGCACGGCAATCTCGGTCTTGCCGAAGCCCACATCGCCGCAGATGAGGCGGTCCATGGGCTTAGTGCTCTCCATGTCGGCCTTGACGGCCTGTGTGGCGGTGAGCTGGTCGGGCGTGTCTTCATAGATGAACGAGGCCTCCAACTCCTGCTGCAGGTAGCCGTCGGGCGTATAGGCAAAGCCCTGCTGCTCGCGGCGGGCGGCATACAGGCGGATGAGTTCGCGCGCGATGTCCTTCAGGCGGCTCTTGGTGCGCGACTTGATTTTGGCCCAGGCATTGCTGCCCAAACGGTTCAGGCGAGGAGCCTCGCCCTCCTTGCTGCGGTATTTCGAGAGTTTATGAAGCGAGTGGATGGACACGTAGGCCTCGTCGCCGTTCAGGTAGGTGAGTTTGATCATCTCCTGGGGCGTTCCGTTCATCGACGTGCGGATTAAGCCACCGAACTTGCCCACGCCCAAGTCCTCGTGCACGATATAGTCACCCTTCTCAATCTGGTTCAGCTCCTTGAGCGACAGAGCCAGTTTGCCCGAGCGCGCACGGTCGCTCTTGAGGTTATACTTGTGGAATCGGTCAAATATCTGGTGGTCGGTGAAGACGCACAGCTTTAGGTCATCGTCAACAAATCCCTCGTGCAGTGTCCGCAGCACGGGCTCGAAAGTGATGGCGTCGCCGCGGTCCTCAAAAATATTGTGCAGGCGCTCAATCTGCTTGGCGCTGTCACTCAAGATGACCAGTTTATAGCCTTTGGACAGGAAATCGGTAAACGACTGTCCGATGAGGTCAAAGTTCTTGTGGTAGATGCCCTGCGGCTTGCAGTGCAGCGACAGGCGCTTGACACCGCGCTCGGGAGCAGCCTCGCCGTTGACAAAGGCGATGCGCCGCAGTTCATGCAGGCGTTTGACGAACAGGTCGGCATCCACGACCTTGTTAGTGGCCTGGGTGTCGCCCTCGTCAGCAATCAGTGCGCTGACCGACATGCCCTCTTGGGCAATCTCACGGATGCGCGCCGTGAGCCAGTGTTCGCTGCGGCACAGCACAATGGTGTCGTCACCCACATAGTCCAGCAGCGACACGTTATCCTCACGGCCGCCGCCCGATGAATGGTTATTGAGGATGCTCACCTGTTCCAGGCGCTCTTCGCTCAACTGCGTCTCGACATTGAAGGTGCGTATCGAGTCGATATCGTCGCCCCAAAAGTCAATGCGGTAGGGCAACTCGTTGCTGTAGGAGAACACGTCAAGGATTGAGCCGCGCACGCTGTACTGCCCGGGCTCATAGACGTAGTCGGTTGCCGTGAAGCCCAACTCGCGCAGCCGTGAAGCGACTTCGCTCAAGTCGGCGGTTCCACCAGCGCGCAGTTGCACCGTGCTGGCCTCCACGTCTTCGCGGCGACGGACACGCTCGGCCAGGGCCTCGGGATAAGTGACCACCCAGCGCACTTCGGGGTCGTCATACCAACGGTTAAGCACCTCGGTGCGCAGGATCTCGTTGGGAGCGTCAATCTGGCCGTATTTGATATCTCGTTTGTAGCCCGAGGGAAAGATGAGCACCTGCTTGTCTCCCACCAGTTGGCACAGGTCATTGTACATGTAGCCCGCCTCGTCCAGGTCATTGACGACAATCAGGTAGGGGCAAGCCCGTTGGGGCAACTGCGAGAACAGCAATGCCGCACTGGACCCGGCCAGCCCGTCAATCACTGCATTACCGGCACCGGCCAGCAGCTTCTTCACCGCTGCCGTCCGGCCCTTCCCGTTCACCAATGTACACAGCTCCCTGATTTCCACTGGTTACTTTTTCTTTTTGTTGGATTTCCCTTTCTTGGCGGGGATATTGAGAATGCGCTGGTATTCGTCGGAATTGTCAAACATTTTCTTGGCGGCATCGAGGTATTCATCGTCCTTGATGGCGTTCTGGACTTGCCCGCGCTGATAGTAGAGGCGGTCCATGATTTCCTGACCCAAGAGGTAGGAGATGTCACGGCGGTGCAGGTCCAGGTCATGGTCCAAGTCATGCTTGAGCAAAGCCTCCAGACGGTCGAACAGGGCCGTCGTCGAGTCATTCATGTAGCCTTCGGCGGTAGCGGTCTTGCGCAATGCGGCCAGCTGCTGCTCACACACCTTGTCATACTCAAATTTTTCAGGGTTGATAAAGGCCTTGAACTCGTTAAAGATTTCGTCGGTCACCTGGAAGTCGGCAGGATTAGGAATGTCCTTGGCATGCTGGGCGACATACTTGGTAGCAAAATCAAAGTCCCAGTGATCACGCATGATGTTATAGACGACACGCTTGAGCTCGCGGGGCTCCACCTTGATGTCGGGCATGATGCCGCCACCCTCACGCACCTCGCGTCCGTGGGCGGTGTGGAACACGCGTGCCGTGCTGTCGGTAGTCGTCTTCTTGAAGGTACCGTCATCGTTGCGGTTGCCGTAGTCCACCTCCTGAATGAGGCGTCCGCTCGGGATATAGTATTTGGCGATAGTCACCTTGAGCATGCCGTCATAGGGCAACTGGCGGGTGGACTGCACCAGTCCCTTGCCAAAGGAACGCGAGCCGATGATAACGGCGCGGTCCAGGTCCTGCAAGGCACCTGCGGTAATCTCGCTGGCGCTGGCCGAACCGCCGTCGATGAGCACAGCCAGGGGAATATCGGTGTCGATGGGATCGACAGTGGTTTTGTAGGTGCGCTCGCTCGACTTGTCGCGTCCGCGCATCACGAGCACCTGAGTGCCCTTGGGGACAAAGTAACCCACAATCTGGATAGCGCCCTCGACGATGCCGCCACCATTACTGCGCAGGTCCAGCACGATGTTCTTGACGCGCGGGTCCTTTTTGAGTTCGATAAGGGCATCGCGCACCTGCTGCGCAGACTTCTCGTTGAAAGTCGTGAGGGCTATATAGCCGATGTTGTCGCGTGTCACACCGTAGTAGGGCACGGGATTGACGCTGATGGTCTCGCGGTTGAATGAGAAAGTCTTGATGCTATCCTCGTCCCAAGGACGCACAACCGTCACCGTCAAGTGGGTGTTGGCCTGTCCCTTGAGGTGCTTGCTCACCTGGTCGCTGCTCCAACTGGCCGTGCTGTCGCCATCAATCATGATGATGCGGTCGCCCGAGCGCAAGCCGGCACGTGCAGCGGGACTGCCCTCATAGGGGCCGCTGATGTAAACGCCTTTCTTGCCGTTGATGGTGCGCTCCAGCAGGTAACTGCCGATGCCGCCATACTCGCCGGTGCTGATGGTCATGAACTCGTCGGTCTCCTTGGCGGGAATGTACTCGGTATAGGGGTCAATCTCGTCAAGCATCGCGTTGATGGCATTTTCAATCGACTTTTGAGCATCGATGGTGTCGACATAGAACGTGTTCAGCTCCTTATACAGCGAGTTGAAGATGTCGAGGCTGCGGGCCACAGCGGTGTCATCGTTCACTGCCTTATCGGTGTCAGCAAACGCTACTGCAGCGGTGAGACTCAGCACCACGCACACCCATGCAAGATTTTTGAGCATCTTTTTCATTTCTGTGATGATTTTAGAGTGCGAAAATACTACTATTCCTTGAATATCGGTCGTTTTAGCCCCCTAAAAATCCATCAGATGACCATTTTTTTCAAGTTTTTTCATTTTTTTATTGCACAGTTCAATTATTGGCACTATCTTTGCACCGCATTTTTCGGCAGGGTTTGCCGCAAGAGTGCTGAAAACGCTTCTTTAGCTCAGTTGGTTAGAGCATCTGACTGTTAATCAGGGGGTCCTTGGTTCAAGTCCAAGAAGAAGCGCATCATAATAGATAAAATTTTTAGAGAGGATTGCTTCTTTAGCTCAGTTGGTTAGAGCATCTGACTGTTAATCAGGGGGTCCTTGGTTCAAGTCCAAGAAGAAGCGCCAGAGGCGAGACTGCGTGAGCAGCCTCGTTTTTGGTTTTTATCAGGCGGGATGGTTTCATTAGACGGACTGGATATACTGGACGGACAGGACAGTTTTGGGCGGAGTGTGGGAGGATGAATCAGAAAAATGCTTTATCTTTGCCCCAGTTAATCAAAAATTCATTGACCATTATGGAAAACATGCTCACTACATTGAGTGACTGGATTGTAGCCGCCAGCGACGCTGTGTGCGGCTACCCTGAATTTTTTCTGCTCATCGGCGGCGGATTGTTCCTTTTCTTGTTTTCGGGGGCGGTGTCGATCAGGCGGCTGCCATGGGCCTTGCGCGCCTTGCGCGACAAGCAGGCCAGCGACAGCGGTAAGCAGTCGGGCCAAATCAGCTCGGTTCAGGCGCTGCTCAGCGCTATCGCCGCCACGGTGGGCATGGGCAATATCGCAGGTGTGGCTATCGCTCTGTCGATTGGCGGACCCGGCACGGTCTTCTGGATGTGGGTGAGCGCCCTGGTGGGCATGAGCACCAAGTTCTTTGAGGGTACCTTATCCATCATGTACAAGGGACGCGACAGCGCCGGCGAGGTGCAAGGCGGTCCCATGTACATCATCACCAAGGGCTTGGGCGAGAAATGGAAACCCCTGGCTGTGGCCTTCTCCATCTTCGGCCTTGTGGGCACACTGTGCTTCATGCAGGCCAACCAGCTGGTCGAGTCGGTAACCACCGTGTTTACCACACCCATGGGCATTGAGAACACCTTGATGCTGCGTTTCATCATGGGTGTGATCATGGTGGCCATCGTGGGTGCCGTCATCCTGGGCGGCATCAAGCGCATCGCCCTGTTCGCCTCGCGCATCGTGCCTGTGATGGTGGTCCTTTACCTCATCATGGTGCTTGTCATCATGGCGATGAATTTCAGGGAAATTCCTGGCGTGTTCGGCCAGATTTTTGAAGGGGCATTCAGCATGGAGGCGGGCTTTGGCGCGTTTGCCTATGTCGCTCTGACGGGCGCACGGCGTGCCGCCTTTGTCAACGAGGCCGGCGTGGGTACCGCCTCGATGATGCACGGAGCCAGCAAGAACACCGATCCCATCCGCGAGGGACTTATCGCCATGCTCGGCCCAGCCATCGACTCAGGTCTGGTGTGCACCCTCACTTCTATCCCCATCATCATTGCCGGCAACTACGTGGGCCTGACCGACCCCAAGGGCCTCTACGTTGCCCTGGGCGCCTGGGGCCAACTGCTGCCTGGCATCGGCCACTTGCTGCTGATGACGATTGTCTTCTTCTTTGCCTTCTCGACCATGTTCTCCTATAGCTATTATGGCCAAAAGTGCACCAACTACCTCTTCGGTGCCCACAACGTCAAGTGGTACAATTACTACTACCTGGCGATGATTGTCGTTGCCGCCATGATACCGCTCAAGGTCATGGTCAGCATCATGGACCTGGCTTTTGCGCTGATGGCCCTGTGCACCATGTTCACCATCATCGCGTTGTCACCACGTGTCAAGAAACTCATGGCTTCCTACTTCACCAAGAAGGATTGACCCTTCACCCATAAGCAACCGCCCAGATTATTGAGTCACGTCAATAACCTGGGCGGTTAGTTTTTAAGTTTACCTGTTCTTTAGTCGTTAAGGATGAGCATGGCGTCACCATAGGCACCAAAGCGGTATTTCTCCTCGATGGCCACCTGGTAGGCATTCATCGTCTGCTCGTAGCCGCCAAAGGCTGCCTGGGCCATCAGCATGATGGAATAAGGCATGTGGAAGTTGGTCACCAGGGCGTCGCAGGTGGTGCACTCATAAGGCGGGAACAAGAACTTGTTGCTCCAGCCGCCGTAGGGCTTGATGTGGCCGTTCATGCCCACGCAAGTCTCGAAGGCGCGCAGAACCGACGTGCCGATGGCACACACCTTGTTGCCGTTGTCACGCAGGGTGTTGACCTTCTCGGCCAGCTGACATCCATCTCCTCGCTGTCCATGCGGTGCTTGGACAGGTCCTCGACATCGATGTCGCGGTAGCTGCCCAGGCTGATGTGCATCGTGATGAAGTCACGGTCAATGTCGCGGATCTCCATGCGACGCATCAGCTCACGCGAGAAATGCAGTCCAGCTGCGGGAGCCACAACAGCACCTTCCTTGCTGGCAAAGATGGTCTGGTAACGCTCGGCATCCTCGGGCTCGGCTGCCCTCTGAATGTAGTAGGGCAACGGTGTGTTACCCAAGTTATAGAGGTCCTTCTTGAACGTGTCGTGATCACCGTCATAGAGGAAGCGCAGGGTGCGTCCACGCGAGGTGGTGTTGTCGATGACCTCGGCCACCATCGAGTCATCAAGTCCAAAGTAGAGCTTGTTGCCGATGCGGATCTTGCGGGCCGGCTCAACGAGCACATCCCACAGCTTGTTGTTGGGGTTCAATTCACGCAACAGGAACACCTCGATGCGCGCACCCGTCTTCTCCTTGTTGCCAAAGAGCTTGGCAGGGAAGACCTGAGTATCGTTGAACACAAACATATCGTGCGGATTAAAATATTCGAGGATTTCCTTGAACACGCGGTGCTCAATCTGGTTGCTGCGCTTGTGCAGGACCATCAATCGTGATTCGTCACGCACGGGTACGGGATATGAGGCAATCAGCTCCTCGGGCATCTTGGTGTTGAATTCTGACAGTTTCATCGTATTCTTATTGCAATTAGCTTCGCCTTATTGACCTCTCGCTAAGCCGCAAAGGCGCTAAGTTATTATTGATTATTTTTCTTTTTGTGATTCTATTTGATTTGTGACGTGCGTTTGGGCGGGACGTCACAATGTTGCCTGGCTTGTTTGCAGGCCTGGCGCTCGGCCTTCTGGCGGGCAGCGCGCTCACGGTTCTCGATGCGTTCACGCTCCAGACGCTCGGCAGCAGCCTGTTCGGGCGAGACGTAAGTCTCGTTGTCGAGCTTTTCTACCAGCTGTTCCAGCGTGAGGCACTTGTCGATAGTGACATCACCCACGCGGGTGCGGCGCAATGCCGTCAGGTGGGCACCGCTGTCCAATGCCACACCGATGTCGCGTGCCAGAGCGCGGATATAGGTCCCCTTGCTGCACACCACGCGGATCTGTAGTGTGGGTTCTTCGGGCAGTCCGCAGTGCAGCACCTCGATCTCATCGATCACCAACGTCTTGGGACGTATTTCCACATCCTGCCCTTTGCGCGCCAGCTTGTAAGCGGGCTTGCCATCGATCTTGCAGGCCGAGAACGAGGGCGGCACCTGCTCGATGCTGCCTGTGAACTGCTCCTGCAGCACACGGTCGATGAGAGCACGGTCGATGTGCTGCCACTCGTAGGTGGCATCCACCTCGGTCTCCAGGTCATAGCTGGGTGTGGTAGCCCCCAACCTGAGGTCGGCGATATACTCCTTGACACCGGCTTGCAACTCATCGATGCGCTTGGTGGCATGGCCGGTGCACAACAGCAGCACGCCAGTCGCCAGCGGGTCAAGGGTGCCGGCATGGCCCACCTTGACCTGACGGGTCTTCAGATGGGTACGCAAGACGGCACGCACCTTCTTGACGGCGGCAAAGGAGGTCATCCTCAGCGGCTTGTCGATGCAGAATATTTCGCCTTCTATCGGGTTTAACATATCAGATATTCGGATTGGAGTGATTGAGGCTCAAGGAATTTTCCCCTCTAGTCCACCATCTGCAGCGATTGACCGCTCAGCAGCAAAACCAGAATGATGACACCCACAACGATGCGGTACCAACCAAAGGCCTTGAAGCCGTATTTGGTGAGGAAATTCACAAACCACTTCATGGCGAGCAGCGCCACAATAAAAGCGACAACACAGCCCACAATCAAGACAATGATGTTGTGGGAAGTCGCCCAATCGGCATTGTCCTTGAACAGGTCCACGAGGTCCAGCAGGGTTGCGCCAGCCATGGTGGGCACAGCCAGGAAGAACGAGAATTCGGCGGCCTTGCGGCGGCTGAGTTTCTGTGACATACCGCCCACGATGGTCGCCATGCTGCGGCTCACGCCCGGAATGACCGAGATACACTGGAACAGACCAATCTTGAAGGCCTTGCGTTCATCCAGTTCCACAGCCTCACTACCCTTGTTGAAGATGCGGTCGCAGAACAGCATGAACACACCTCCCGCCACCAGCATGATGGCCACCACCATGACGCTGTCGAGCAGCCAGTCGAGCAGACCCGACTTCTTTGCGGCCAGACCGATGATGACAGCCGGCAGCACACCCACCAGCAAGAGCCAGTAGAAATACCATTTGTGTTTGAACTTCTGCCATGACGAGGCTCCAAGAGGTGCTGGCGTGCGGTCAAGACGGAAAAACCGTTTCCAGTACAGCACCACTACCGACAGGATGGCTCCAAACTGGATGATGAAAGTGAATGCATGCACAAAGGCATCACCCTGGGCAACACCCAGCAGATTCTGGGCGATAATCATGTGGCCGGTAGATGAAACGGGAAGAAACTCGGTGAGCCCTTCCACGATGGCAATAATGATTGCTTGCAGCAGATCCATGCAGATGAGGGCTTATTCTTTAACTTCAGTGGTGGTGTCGTCTTGAGCCTTCTTGTCTTTCTTGCGGTAGATGATGGCAAAAGCCATGAGCACAAAGCCCAAGAATGAGATGATGGGGCCTGTAGAAATGCGACTACTCTCAAAAATGTCCTCATTGAACGTTTCGCCCACATTGGCGCTTCCCGTCATCAGCCAAAAACCTATCACGATGAGCAACAGGCTGATACCCATGAAAATGAAGTTGATTTTTCCCAGCGGATAGCTGATTTGGCCGCTTGCCTTATTCTCGACGGCCTGAGTTTTCTTTTCTTCTTTTGCCATTTGTCAGTTTTTAGTTTCTAGTCTCTATCACACAGTGCGTGCAGGCGCATAGCACTGCAATTTGGCGCAAAATTACTACATCAAGAGGCCTTTGTCAATAGTTTTAACCCATTTTTAGATTTTGGGGCCAATACCTGGCCATAGAAAATTATTCAAATTAAATAATTTGATTTGCATAATTCAAATTAAATAATTAACTTTGCGGCTAAAAAGGAGGCTATTATTATGGAAAATCCGTTTATCGTTACAGGCAAAATCAAACCAGAATACTTTTGTGACCGCATTGAGGAGGCCCAACGTCTCACGCGCTGCATCATGTCGGGCGGAGAAAATATGGTGGTCATCTCGCCACGTCGTTTGGGAAAAACCGGGTTGATTTATCACTGTTTTGACAAGCCCGAAGTCCAAGAGCAGGTTACTACCCTATTCATTGATATTCTGCACACCTCCAGCCTGCAAGAGTTCACCTATCTGCTGGGGCGCGCAGTGTTCAAGACATTGGGAAGTCGCAGCCAGCAGATGATGAAAAACATCATCGATACATTGCGTTCGCTGCGTGGCAGTTTCGGCTACGACCCGATACAAGGAACACCGACTTTTGATATTAAACTGGGTGAAATAACCAATCCCTCCTATACGCTGGAAGAAATTTTCGCTTGTCTGGAGAAAGCAGAGCAGCGCTGTATTGTAGCCATTGACGAGTTTCAACAAATCGTCAACTATCCCGATAAAAAAGTGGAAGCACTGCTTCGAACGCACATCCAGCAGTCAGCCAATGCCAATTACATCTTTGCAGGCAGTGAGCGACACATCATGGGAGAGATGTTTCTTGACCATGCACGCCCGTTCTACCAAAGTGCGTCCATTATGTCTCTGTCACCTATCAGTTTCAATAAATACAGCGAGTTTATCCAACACCATTTCAAGGCAAATCATCTCACTGTTACACCCGAAGCCATCAGCAAGGTTTATCAGCAGTTCCAAGGTAACACTTATTATATACAGAAGACTTTCCATGAGGCTTTCTCAGCATCAGTCGAAACTGGCAAAACGTGCGACATAGCCATGGTAGACTACATCATCGATGACATGATGAGAGAAAGCGGACACAAATACAGCGAGACATTGTCGCGACTCACCTTGCCACAAAAAGAATTACTATATGCCATTGCCGACGAAGGACGCGCACAACGAATCACCTCGGGACAATTCATCAAGCGACACTACCTGCAATCGGCCAGCAGTGTGCAAGCCGCCATTCGCAAACTCATGGAGTATGGCCTCGTGACCTCCAGTGAAGGCAGCTACTACATTGAAGACCAACTATTCCACTACTGGTTGCAGAAGAGCTGATATCAAGATTGCTCGAAGGCTTGGGCAACGAGTTTGAGGTTGTCGATGATGTCGATGTGCTGGGGGCACTGGGCCTCGCACTGTCCACACTCGATACACTCGCTGGCACTGCCGCGGTTCTTGGCGATCAAGTCGTGATAGAGCTTGCTGTTAGCCTTCAGTTCCGGGAACTGTTGACTGGTGTTGTACAGGTTGAAGTACTCGGGGATGGCAATCTGCTGAGGACATCCCTCGGTACAATAGCGGCATGCTGTGCAGGGGATGGCGATGGCGTCGCGGATGACCTCGGTCGCCCGGGTGATAATGCTTTGCTCCTCGTCGTTGAGGGGCTGGAAATCCTGCATGTAAGACGTGTTGTCCTCCAGTTGCTCCATGTTGCTCATGCCGCTAAGCACCATCATCACATTGGGCAGCGATGCGCAGTAGCGTATGGCCCATGAAGCAGCGCTGGCATCGGGGTTATAGTCCTTGAACAGGCGTTCGATGACTTCGGGCACACGGGCCAGCGAGCCACCCTTGACGGGCTCCATGACGATGACGGGCTTGCCATGCTTGACGCACAAGTCATAGCACGTTTTGCTCTCAATGGCAGGGCTGTCCCAATCCATATAATTGATTTGCAGCTGGACGTATTCCACCTCAGGGTGTTTTTCCAGAATTTCGGCCAGCAATGCCGAGTCATCATGGAAAGAGAACCCGATGTGACGTATCTTGCCCTCGGCCTTCTTGCGCGCGATGAATCCCCATCCATCCATGCGTTCCATTACCTCAACACGCTCGTGGTTGAGTGCATGCAGCCAGTAATAGTCAAAATAATCCACACCACACTTTTCCAACTGCTCGTTAAAAATACGTTCCAGGTCGCCCTCCTCCTTGATGGCCCACACGGGCATCTTGCTGGTCACCGTGAAAGCCTCGCGCGGGTAACGCTTGACGACAGCCTCGCGCAGGGCTATCTCGCTCTGACCACCGTGATAGGGATAGGCAGTGTCGAAATAGGTAAAGCCTCGCTCGATGAACTTGTCGGCCATCAGCTTAAACTGGTCGATATCGATGCTCGACTGGTCGTCGGGATTGACCAGCGGCAGACGCATGAGTCCAAAACCTAGTTTTTTCATCCTATTCAGTTTTTAGTTATTAGTCCTTAGTTTTTAGTTGCTCATTGGATTTTCAGGTCGGTGAACAACTTCACGCCACGCAGGTAGTGGGCAGTGATGATGTTGACGCGTTCCTCGGGCAACTGCTTGAGCAGGTTGACCGTGGGCTGGGAAGTGTAGTGGGAACGCATTTTGCGGAAGTCGCGGTGTGCCCGTATGATAGCCTTGGCATCCCCAAAATGGAATTTTGCCATAGCCATGCCAAAAGCCAGCGTATCCATCAGACGGCGGACAAACAGCAGGCGTTTGCCCTCGCTGCGGGGCAGGTTCTTGTGCAACAGCAACAGGTTGTTGCGGAAGTTGAGGTAGGTCTTGCGGGGATTGCCCTGGGGCAGACTGCCTCCGCCCAGATGATAGACGTGACTCTCAGGCACCATCAGCAAATCGCTGCCTGACAAGCGGATGCGCCAGCACAAGTCAATCTCCTCCATGTGGGCAAAAAACTCCTTATCGAGTCCTCCCACGTCCTGATACAACTGGCTGCGTACCATCAGGCATGCCCCTGTTGCCCAAAAGACGCTCTTGGGCCCGTCGTCATACTGGCCATGATCGTCCTCGACAAACTCAAAAATACGTCCGCGGCAATAGGGATAGCCGTGGCAGTCGATGTAACCGCCAGCTGCGCCGGCATACTCAAACATCTGCTTGCCATCCTCGCGGTCGTGAAGCAATTTTGGCATCACGGCACCTACGTTGCGCTGACGTTCCATGTAGTCGAGGAGCGGGTTGAGCCAACCTCGCGGAGTGCGCACATCGCTGTTGAGCAGCACAGTGTAGGGGTACATCGTCTGGGCAATAGCCAGGTTATACCCCTCGGCAAAGCCGTAATTCCGGTCAAACTTGATCACCTTGACCTCGGGGAATTCCTGCTCGAGCACCTGCAGACTCTCGTCGGTGCTTCCGTTATCGGCGACAATGACATCGGCGATAGCGGCATCGGTGCCCTCGAAGACCGTGGGCAGATAGCGGCGCAACAATTTCGCACCGTTCCAGTTCAATATGATGACAGCGACTCGTTTCATCTTATATCATGTCATGACTTGGGCATCGACGCTCAGGTCATCGTTAAGGGTCAATAACTTCACGTTGACGATCTGGTTGGCGAGGCTCATGTCGGGCTCCACGTTGACACGGATGTAGTTATCGGTAAAACCGTGCATCTTGCCCTTGCCGCGCCCATGTTCGAGCAATACAGGGCGCACAGCACCCAGGTAGCGGCGGGTGAAGTCAGCCTGCTTCTCGTCACTCAGGGCGATCATGCGTGCGGCACGCTGCTGCTTGTCCTGCTGGGTGACGATGTAGGGGATGCGCAGGGCCATCGTGCCCGGTCGCTCGCTGTAGGGGAACACGTGCAGGTGCTGCACGTCCAGCGACTTGATAAAGTTGTAACTGTCCTCGAACAGTTCGGGCGTCTCGCCACGGGTGCCCACCATCACATCCACACCGATGAAGCAGTCGGGCATCAGCTCACGGCAACGTGCCACCTTGTCGGCAAAAAGCTGCCGCTCGTAGTGGCGTCGCATCAGTTTCAGGATGGGGTCACTTCCACTCTGCAACGGGATGTGGAAATGGGGCATGAATGCCCGTGAACCGGCGCACCAGTCAATGATGTCATCGGTCAACAGGTCGGGCTCAATCGACGAGATGCGGTAACGTTCGATGCCCTCGATATCGTCAAGCGCTTTGAGCAAATCCAGGAATTGCTCGCCCGTGTTCTTGCCAAAGTCACCGATGTTCACACCCGTGATGACGATTTCCTTGCCACCCTCGGCGGCCACCTCGCGGGCCTGGGCGGTGAGCTGGGCAATGGTGCCGCTACGACTGCGCCCACGGGCGGCAGGAATGGTGCAATAACTGCACCAGTAGTCACATCCGTCCTGAACCTTGAGCCAGTAGCGTGTGCGGTCCCCCCGGTCACACGAGGGCGAGAACGTTCGGATATCCAACGACGGAGTCACGGCCAGCTGGTGCTGGCGGTCCTCGAACCACTGCAGCACATACCGGGCAATTTCGGCCTTGTGCTCACTGCCCAACACGATGTCCACTCCAGGTATTTCGGCAATTTCCTTGCCCTTGAGCTGCGCATAACAGCCCGTGACCACCATCAGCGCATCGGGATACTGACGGATGAGGTGGCGGATGTGTTGGCGGCATTTGCTGTCGGCCAAGGCCGTCACGCTGCACGTGTTAACCACACAGACATCAGGCATCTCGCCCTTGGCAACAGGCAGGATGCCATGCTCGGCAAGGAGAGACTGCATGGTGGCGGTCTCTGAGAAATTGAGTTTGCAACCCAGCGTCTCGAGTTTGACTCTATGTTGCGGGGCGGAGGTCATTTATTACTAGACGGATATAACGGAGTTAACGGATAAATCTAACACTAATCTTTTACCTCTTGCGGCCACGGGGCTTGCCAGAGCGGCCGGATTTGCGTCCGGGTCTGCCGACCTTGTTATCGCGTACTTCGCGAGCTTGGCGGCGGGTGTTGTTGCCACGTTGACCGCGCTGCTGGCGGCGTGAGGCGCTACTGCCCTCGTACTGGATGCGCTGGCGCTCGTCACGGGAGAGGCGTCCGCTACCGCCACGGCTGTTCTGCTCGGTGATGGGCTCACGGTCGATGCGGTGGGTATTGGCGGGATTCTCCTTGTCCACAAGAACAAAGTCGAGCTGCTTCTTGATCAAGTCGGCACGGGCTACCTGGATAGTGATGGGATCGCCCAGGCTATATACCTTGTTGCGACGGCGGCCGCGAATGCAGTAGTTCTTCTCGTCGAACTCATAGAAGTCGTCATCCAGGCCACGGATGCCCACCAGACCCTCGCAATGGGTCTCGTCAAGTTCGACATACAGGCCCCACTCGGTCACGCCCGAAACGTGCCCCTTGAACACACCGCCCAAGCGCTGACCCATGAACTCGACCTCCTTGTACTTGATGGAGGCACGCTCGGCGTTAGCAGCCAGCTGTTCCTGAGCGCTCATGTGCTTGCACTGGTCCTCGAGCTTGACAGGATCCACACTCTTGCCGCCACCGGCATACAGGTCGAGCAGACGGTGTACCGTCAAGTCAGGATAACGGCGAATGGGCGAAGTGAAGTGGGTATAGTAGTCAAAGGCCAGGCCATAGTGGCCGATGTTGGTCGCGCTATAAACAGCCTTGGCCATCGAACGGATAGCGAGGATGGAGAGCATCTCCTCCTCGGGCTTGCCCTTTGCTTCCTCGAGCATCTTGTTGATGGACTTGTTGATGTCACGGCCCGACCCCTTAGTGCGCACCTTGTAGCCAAAGTGGGCTGCGATGTCGGCAAAATTCTGTAACTTGTCAAGGTCTGGCTGGTCGTGAACACGATAGACAAATGACTTGGCGGTACGGTTCTTGGCCACCTTGCCGATGTGCTCCGCTACCTTGCAGTTGGCCAGCAGCATGAATTCCTCGATAAGCTTGTTGGCCTCCTTAGACTCGTGTACATGGACACCGATGGGCTTACCGTTCTCATCGATGTCAAACTTGATTTCCTCACGGTTGAACGACACCGAGCCGCCTTCTTCAAAGCGGCGTTTCCTCAACTGCTTGGCCATCTCGTTGAGCACGGCAAGTTCTTCGGCGAGGTCGCCCTTGCCGGTTTCCAGAATCTGCTGTGCCTCCTCATAGGAGAACCGCCTGTTGCTGCGGGTTACCGTATGGCATATTTTGTATTTCTTCACCTTGGCTTCGGCATCCATTTCCAGAATGACCGAATGAGTGAGTTTATCCTCATCGGGACGGAGTGAGCAAATAAAGTTACACAATTTCTCGGGCAGCATGGGCACCGTGCGGTCCACCAGATAGACCGATGTGGCGCGCTCATAGGCTTCCTTATCGATGATCGAGCCCGGCGTGACATAGTGGCTCACATCGGCGATGTGTACACCGATTTCCCAGTTGCCGTTTTTGAGTTTCTCGATAGATAGGGCATCGTCAAAGTCTTTGGCATCGGCAGGGTCGATGGTGAACGTGGTCACATCACGCATATCCCTGCGTTTGGCCACCTCCTCGGGGGTGATTCCCGGCTCCAGCGCCTCAGCAGCCTCGGTCACTTTCTCGGGATATTTGTAAGGCAGCCCAAACTCGGCCAGGATGGCGTGGATTTCGGCATTATTCTCGCCGGCGACACCCAGCACGTCAACCACCTCTCCAATGGGCGAGTTGGCATCCTCGGGCCAATCGACAATCTTTGCCACCACCTTGTCACCCGTCCTGCCCCCGGCAAGTTTGTCGAGGGGAATGAAGATGTCGGTAGCCAAGAACTTGCTGTCGGTAGCCAACTGGGCGAAATACTTCATGACCTGCAGCGTACCCACAAACACCTGCTCCTTGCGCTCAAGGATTTTCACTACCTCGGCCTCGGGCTCCATACCATGGCGCACGGCCTTGATGTGCACCAGCACACGGTCGCCGTTCAGGGCATGCATCGAGTTGCGCTCAGCAACCATGATAGGCAGGCCGTCGTCGCTGGCAGTGTCCACGCTATTCTTGCCGTTACCGCGACGGATGAAGATACCCTCGGCAACCGACGAACGGTTCACCGCCTTGTAGCTGCCAGGTCCCACTTGAGCCAAAAAGCCGTCAACGGCCAGCTGGTCGAGAATTTCGACAATAATCGTACGCCGTTTGGGAGTATTGGCCCCAACGGCAGCCGACACTTGCTTGTAGTTGAATGTCCCTTCTCCCTGCGCATTAAAGAAGTTAATCACCCTGTCGTGATACTCACGACGTTCCTGTTTCAACGATTGAATTCCACTTTTCCGTGCCATATCTAGTGCTGTTAATCCCTATATATAAATGAATAACTTACAAAGATAATGATATTTCTCAACAAGATCATCACCTCGCCCAACTTTTCTCATTTTTTTAGAAACCGCACACCTCTATCCCACCCGTTCCTGAACGGGCGGTCCTGCCATACCAATAGTCACATTTAACAGGAAAAAGCATCAGTGGTCATACCTGATCAACTCCCCTGATGCTCGGAATGGGAAATCACCTAATGGCCCTATTTTACAGGCGTTTTATTCTCCTTTGACGTGAGAGTGGTGATCGCGGTGGGCAGGTCGGGGCCTGAGTAAGTGACCAGACCGGTGCTGTCGGTAACGGCAAACCACGGCAGTGAAGTGATGCCCAACAACTGTATGCCTGGCTCAAGAGGGCCACCTGGTGCCCAGTAATGCTGCCAGTGCTCCGGGTCGGCGCTGATGGTCTTGTGCCACTGCAAGGAATCACTCTCAGCAAGGATATCAATGACGCGCACACTCTTATCGAGCGCTTGCAGTTTGCCGATGAGGCCGTTGCGGCTGTTTTGGGGGTTGGCCCAAAGGCTAATCAAGGTTTTCTGTTTCGTCAGGCTGATTTCCACATCACCCCCATCATGTTTTATCAGGTTGAGAGTCATCAGGCGAGGGACAAGGTCCTTTCCTCGCCATGCCGGATTGTCTTGGAATGGCTGGAGCAAAGACTTAGGACGCGCCTCGGTTTTCAGGCTTTTCAACATCTTATCCATCTTGCCACGGTCGCTGTAATCGCTATAATCGGCCAGCAACAGGACGGTAGAGAGCATGTCATCGGGATGCTCGCGCACATATTTCTCAATAGCGGCATCCAGGCGGCTGGGATTGGGATCAGCATAGAAGGCGGCATGCTCGTCACGGAAGAGTTGCCAGTCCTCGTTGAGGCGGTTGCCACTCACTTTGAGGCCCATGGCTTTACCTGCACTACCCTTGACCTTGAGGTGGTCACCATTAGTTGCGACGAGTGACACCAGTGGCTCACCACGCCAGTTCATGAGGTTAATCAGGACGGGTTGTGACGACGAGGCCTTGAAGGTGAAATGTCCCTTATCATCAACCTCGACATCTTCATCGACCAGGGCCGAGTCTCCATGAAATACAACCCTGACGGTTTTGCCGTCAAGATCCATGAGCGAGCCGTCAATCTTGAATTCGTCGCTGCTGCACGAAGCCAAGGCCAGACATACAAGCAAGAAGAACGATATTCTTTTCATTTTACTCTTTATGTTGGGCTTCCGCACTTGGTTATATATTCTCTCTCCACACGATGCTATCGACCATTTTCAGGCATCTTTCCAATCCCCGTGCTGCTTGATGAGGGCAACGAGGCGGTCAATGGCTTCATCCTCGGGGATATTCATCTCGATGCACTGCTTGCCCTTGTACAGGCTGATGCGCCCTGCCGCGGCACCGACGTATCCATAGTCGGCATCGGCCATCTCGCCTGGGCCGTTGACAATGCAGCCCATGACACCAATCTTGAGGTGAGTCAGGTGGGCTGTTGCCTGTTGAACGCGCTGGACGGTCGTCTGGAGGTCAAACATCGTACGCCCGCATCCGGGACACGAGATGAACTCGGTCTTGGTGGTGCGCTGGCGTGCGGCCTGCAGGATGGCAAAGGCATAACGTACCACATCATCACAACTGTGGCAGTTGGGGGCTTCGAGCCAGACGCCGTCGGCACGCCCGTTGAGCAGTACAGCACCTAAATCGGCACCTGCCTTGACCTGCAGCCACTCGTTGGAACTGTCGGCATAGGTGTTGCGCATGACTACAGGGCATTGTATGCCTGCCGCATCCATTGCGTGTGTCAATGCCTGCTGCTCCCCGGGAATGTTCACACCCACGGGAGTGATGACCAGAACGGTATCGTTGCGTCCCTTGAGGAATTCCAGCCGTTCCACCGGTGTGGTAGCCGGCAGTTGCAGGAAGCGCATCGGCACCTCGGGGCAACGCTCCCACTCGCCCAATGTGAGCAAGGGGTAAACGTTGCGCTCACCACGCCAGCTGCCTAGCGGCACCAGGAACTGGTGCATGCCGTCAATAAGTCCGCTCTCGCTATAATAGAAGTCGGGTTGCAACTGTGCGCCCTTAAGTTCGTCGGGACGGTAGCTGGCAATGACCACGGGCTGTTGCGATCCACCGATGCGGTCACTCACCGTAATGGTCTTGCGGCGCATGGGGCACAAGGGGTCATATCCCTCGCAGTACTCCCCACTGATGGGGTCATGTCCTTCCCGCTGCGAGATGTAATCCACCAGCTTATGTGCCACGGGCACTTCCAGTTCAGGATCCTCGCTGAGTGAGACGCGGATGGTGTCACCCAATCCTTGAGCCATGAGAGCACCGATACCCACAGCGCTCTTGACACGTCCATCCTCGCCAAATCCTGCCTCGGTAACGCCCAGGTGCAGCGGGAAATGCATGTCCTCACGATCCATCGCGTCCACCAGGCGGCGCACCGCCTCGACCATGACCACGACGTTAGATGCCTTCATCGAGATGACCACATCCATAAACTTCTCCTGAACAAACACCCTCAAAAACTCCATGACGCTCTCGACCATTCCCGCGGCAGTGTTGCCAAAGCGGCTCATGATGCGGTCGCTTAACGAACCGTGGTTCACGCCCAGCCTCACCGCCGTGTGATGCTCACGGCACACCGCGATAAAAGGCAGCAATGCCTCACGGATGCGGGCCAGTTCAGCCTCATATTCCTCTTGGGTATAATCCAACTGCTTGAACGTGCGGGCAGGATCCACAAAGTTGCCCGGATTGATGCGCACGCCCTCACACACCTCAGCAGCGGCAAGGGCTGCCTGCGGATTGAAATGGATGTCGGCAATGAGCGGAATGTCGCACCCCTGTGCCCGCAGCACCTGTGACACCTCACCGATGCTGTGTGCCTGTTTCACACCTTGTGCGGTAAGCCGCACATAGTCGGCCCCTGCATAGGCGATTCGCTGGCACTGTGCGGCACTGGCGTCAATATCGTCGGTTGCAGTGTTGGTCATCGACTGTACACGCACCGGCCACTCGCTGCCCATCGCGATGCCGCCCACATTAACGCTCACGGTGTGGCGGCGACTATAGTTGAAATTCATATGTTAGTTTAAAGTTTTGAGTTAAAAGTTTAAAAAGGCATTCGCCATCAGCCCAACAAGCGCATGGTGGTTGACACGCACAGGAAACCCACTGCAACGCCGGCTAGCAACTGCCAGATGTCATGCCGCCTGAGCACCAACCGTGACGTGCCCAGCAATCCCGCCACAATAATGGCGAGACACAGCAGCCACAACATGTCAAACGCACTCAAACCCTGTACATGAATCTGATAAAACAAGGCGATAACCCCGCCGATGCCCGCCATGTGTGCGCTGATTTTCCACCATAGGTTGATGACCGCCATCACGAGCATCGTGATGGCCGCTCCCACCATAAACATGGCAAACCATTGCGGGGCATGGCAGGTGAAATACAGATAATAGGCTGCCACACCACAGCAGAATGACGAGAACAGGTAAGGCAAAAGACGCTGTTCACGCACCTCGACATTCAAGTCCTTGACAAGGTTGAAGTGGCGCAATACGTTCAAGAAAATCAGGGGAACGATGCATGTGATGCCCATACAGACAAGCAGCACGGCCACTCGCCGCCCATAAGGCAGCAGGCACAGTACCGACACCCACAAGGCAAGGAAAACGCCATAAGTGGGCATCAGCAGCGGGCTGAGTGTCGTTGTCAGGAATCGGGCAAACCCCGCGATGAACTTGTTGACTGAAAATTTGTTCATTGTAGTTGTTAGTTTCTAGTTATTAGTTTCCAGTTGCCAGTTGCAACTAGAGACTGGGAACTGATAACGCTATCGGGACATCTTGCGGCGAATGGTGCTGCTGGGAATCTTCAGGGCATCACGGTACTTGGCCACGGTGCGCCGTTCCAGTTTATATCCCATCTTCTTGAGCATGTCGCACAGGGCGTCGTCGCTCAAGGGGTGCTTCTTGTCCTCGCCGTCCACGAGTTTCTTCAGGTCATCATAGACCTCGTGCCTCGACGAGCCGTTGATGTCCTCGCTAAAGAAGGACTTGAGGCTTTTCACGCCCCATGGCAGCTGGACATACTTGTTGCTTACAGCCCTTGAGACAACCGAAACGTCCTTGCCTATCATGTCGGCAATCTGTTGCTGTCCCAGGGGTTTGAGGTCACGCTCGTCGCCATGCAGGAAGTATTCCTGCTGACATTTAACGATAGCGCTCATGGTCTTGAACAACGTCTCTTGCCGCTGCTTGAGCACCTCGATAAACATGCTGGCGCGTTGGTAAGCGTCCTGAATCTGCTTTTTCTCCTTGTTTTCTTTCACACTCAGCGGTGCGGAAGTCTTGTAGCGGTCATTCAACAGGACATAACTCTCGCTGATCTGCAATGCGGGAATGTTGTTGCGCAGTGTCACCGTCAGCCGTCCTGTCTCCTCCTCCAGTTCCACGTCAAAGTCGGGCGTCACCTGCTGGCTGTTGTCGGCACGGGAGCCGAATGCGTTGCCGGGATGCGGATTAAGCCCACGCCTGATCTGATGCTTGAACACATATTCCAGGCGCTCGCTGGGCACACCCATCTTGCGGGCCAGCGTGTCGAAACGCATGGCAGCGAAATCGTCAAAATACTTCTCGACCATTTCGATGGCCAGGTCCACATCTTCGCTCTGAGGTTTGCGGCGCAACTGCAGCAGGATGCACTCCCTCAGATCACGTGCCGCGATGCCGGGCGGATCCAGCGACTGTATGATGGCCAGCACTTTCTCAACCTGTGCCGCGTCCACGACATAACCGTCGTTGAACGTCACATCATCGGCTATCTCACTTACCGAGCGACGCAGATATCCGTTATCCTCCAGGTTTCCCACGATGGCATGGGCAATAATTAGTTGGGTCTCATCGAGTTCCAGCTCTCCGAGTTGGTCGGCCAGAAACTCTTGCAGGGTTTTCTCGCTCACGGCAATCGGCTCATAGTACTCATCGTCGCGGCTGCGGTTGTTGGCAAAATAGCGGTACCACGCCGCCGTGTCATCGTCGCCGTCGCTATTCACCTCGCCACTGGGTGTGGTGGCGCCATCACCCTGGTCATTGTCATTGCGGTTCTCCTTGTCGTTACCATATTCATCATCGTCGTCAGACTTTTTTTCAAGAGCCTGAATCTCATTGACCTTGTTGTCGATGAATTCGGCCATTTCGGCATCGTTTTTCTCCAAGATGAGCCCCAGGAGGCGCTGTTGCTCCAGTGCCAGCCGTTGCGTCTGCTTCTGCTCGAGTGTAAGTCCCTGTTTTGCCATCGTCGTTAGAGGTTTTATCGTTGTAACCTACAAAGGTAGTATAAAGTTTTCAATTACCCAAAAAGCCATCAGGGAGTTTTGCCCCTGATGGCTTGATGTAAATTTATTTCACGCTTTATTGGCTGTTTACAACTTGCTGGTGGCGCGGTCCTTATGGAGCCAGATGCCAAACCACACGACAGCTACCGCAATGACGGCGATGACGGTCCAGGGCAGTAGTTCTTTGAGACCGAAAGCCTGGGGCGATACCACCAGGAAGGTAGTGCACACTGTCGTCATCAGGATGGCAGGAATCAACGTGATGATGTATGGCTTGCGGTGGTGGGCCAGATATACGGTAATCATCCATAACGTGAATACCGACAGGGCCTGGTTGGACCAGCCGAAGTATTGCCATAGCACGTTAAAGCCGTTGGGGTTCTCCATTTGCCAGATGAGCAGCAGCAGTGAGGCCACAAACAGGGGAACACTGATCGTCAGGCGGCGCACCATGCTCTTTTGCTCAAAGTGCAGTGCCTCGGCAATGATGAGTCGCGCACTGCGAAATGCCGTGTCGCCACTCGTGATGGGAGCGGCCACAACGCCCAGCACGGCCAGCGTGCCACCCACGACGCCCAGCCAGCCGCTGCACACCAGGTTGACCACCTCGGGTGCGGTGAAGTACTGGATCAAGGTCTGGCCGTCGGCCAGTTGCACCTGTGCCATGAAGTCGTTGACCACCTCGGGACTGACAATCTCTTTCCAGCCGCCGTAATAGAAGAAATAGGACGATACGGTTGCCCAGATGAGGGCCACAGCTCCCTCGGTAATCATCGCGCCATAGAATACGGGCCTGGCCAGGCGCTCACTCTTGAGACAACGGGCCATCAAGGGACTTTGTGTGGCGTGGAAGCCGCTGATGGCTCCACAAGCGATGGTGATGAACATGCAGGGGAAGAGGGAATTCTTGCTCAAGAAGGCGCTGATACCCAGCGTGTCCTTGCCGTCAACAACCTGACTGCCGGTCCATTGTGACAAGTCACCCATGTTCCACAGTTCGGGCAGGTGCGGCATCTTGACCAACAAGCCCACCAGCAGTCCCGCAGCCATCACCAGCAGGGCGATGGCAAATAAGGGATAGACACGGCCGATGATTTTGTCGATAGGCAGCAGCGTGGCAATCACATAGTAGGCAAAAATGGCTACTATCCACCAGATGGTGGTACTATCGCCCCCGCTCATGTTAGCCAAGATCATGGCTGGACTATAAACAAACACGGCACCCACCATCATCAACAGCAGCACGGTAAAGACGAGCATCACGTTGCGCGCGCCACCGCCCAGGTACTTGCCGATGAGCGTCGGCAGGTTGGCACCGTCATTTCGAAGCGACAGCATACCGCTCATGAAGTCGTGCACCGCGCCGGCAAAGATGCAGCCCAGCACAATCCACAAGTAGCTGGCGGGACCGAACCACATACCCATAATAGCACCGAAGATGGGTCCCGTTCCCGCAATGTTCAGGAACTGGATCATAAACACCTTCCACGTGGGCAGTGCCACGTAGTCCACGCCGTCGGCCAAGCGTATAGCCGGCGTTTCACGGTCATCGGGGCGCATCACACGCTCCACGATGGCTCCATATACCAGATAGCCCAGCACCAGGGCCACAAGACTGATGATAAAAGTAATCATAATTTCTGGTTTCTAGTTGTTAGCGAACTCCTCACTTATAACTCCTCACTCTTGGTTATCCTTCGATATATTCCATAATGAGTTGACTGAGTTGGGCGATAAATTGTGCCGTATGGCTTTCGGGAATGCCCTCGGCCTCACATAGCTTATTGCGCGATTTGAGCCACTTGTCGAGCAGCATGGTCACCTTGTCGCAGCTCTTGCACAGTTTCATGACAGCCTCGGTGTATTCTTTATCCGTCTGGTCGTCCTCCAGGCTCTTGGCGTCCTCCATCTCCTGGATCAGGTTGGCACGTGCCTCGCTAGTGGTCATCCCCTCGTCTCCAGCATGGTGGCCGTCTTTTGTGAGTTGGGCATAATCTGCTTGACGGACTTCAGCCAGTTCAGCCATTGCGCTGCTGGTTGTGATGGTGACAATCGAGCCACCCCAGTTAGCCAATGAGGCCAGTGTACAGTAAAACTCTTGTAATTCCTCTTCAAGAACGAGCCAGTCACTCATTTCGGCCTGATAGAGGGGATTTTTGCTAAAATTGCAGCAGTAGTCCTTAGCGGTGAGGTAACGAGCTACTGCACATGCGATTTGGCAGCTCTGCATCATGTCAAACGTGCTACCGCCCGACAGGCTGTCGGCAAGCGCCTTCAAGTCATTGCAAACGTCCTCGTCGATGCGGCTTTCATCACCCCCTTTGTGGTTCAGATACCAATAGGACTTTATGGCCAACGACTGCTCCTCGTAATGCTGCTCCAACTCGTTGAGTGAGCTATCCGACAGGGTTTCGGTCAAAACATAGACCAGTGTATCGATTGTAGCAAACCGGGTGTCAGGTTCAAACTGCTCTACTGTCGATTCCTTGACATTGGTGTTCCCTGTTGTCTTGCTGCCACATGACGTGAAAACTGCCAGCATGCACAGCAGCACTATGGTGCCTAAAACATTCGTCCTCATAATTTTCTCAATTATCATTAAGTTCTTGAACTGCAAATGTACTACAAAAAACTGAAATCGCTTCCTTCTTGGCGATTTTGGAGCCATCTCATTTCTCACCGGTGGCCAGAGCGGTATTGCGCAACAGGGTCTTGTAACGCAGGCGGGAAATGGCGCTGTGGGCAAAGGTGCGCTTGAACTCACCCGAGGTCATCGCCTCGATGCGTTCACGCGTGAGGGTCATCACTGCCGGGGTCGGGGCAAAGTCCTCGATCGTGGTCGCCACAGCATGTGCATTGTGGGGGCAACACAGCTGGCACTCGTCACAGCCCACTACCCTGTTGCCAATGACGTCACCCACCCAGTCGGGCAGCTGCTCGTCGTGGTTCTCGATGAGTAGGCACGACAGGCATCGCGAAGCATCGACAGCCCCCTGGGCATCCAAGGCACCCGACGGACACGCCTCAACACACTTGCCGCAGTCGCCACAGGTCATCGTGCAGGGCTCGTCAGGCGGCAGTTGGGCCGTCGTGACAATCTCGCCCAAGAAGAAGAATGACCCCTTGCCGGGCAGGATGAGGCAGTTGTTGCGGCCCACGAAGCCGACGCCTGCCCGCTGTGCCCAATAACGCTCGCGAATGGGTGCCGAATCGACGCACGGTCGGGTCGTGCAATGGGTAATTTCCTCGATGAAATGGGCCATTTTAGTCAATTTCTCCCGCAAGACCTCGTGATAGTCGCGGCCATAAGCGTAATAGGCGACGCGCAATGCCTCTGAGGGCTGAAAATGGGCCGGATAATAGTTCAGGGCCAGCGAGATGACCGTCTGGGCCCCCTCGAGCAGCATAGCGGGGTCACGGCGCAAGTCACGATGGCCCGCGGCCCACTGCATGCAGCCGTGATGGCCCTGCTCGACCCAGCGGTCATAGCGTGCCACCGCCTCGTCATCGACGGGGGTGGCGGCAGCAAAGCCACAGGCGTCAAATCCCAGACTTGCAGCCTGGGATTTGATCATCAACGGTATGTCACAATTCGGGGATGGCATCGAATTTGTACCCCTGCCCCTGCAGCCACTCGATGGCGCGCGGCAGGGCATATTTCATGTTCTTTTCGGCTTTTAACGAGTCATGGAAAACGATAATCGAGCCGTTGCGGGCATAGCGCTTGACATTGTTGAGCACCTGTTCGCCAGTGAGTTTGCGGCTATAGTCGCGCGACACCAGGTCATACATGATGATGGCAAAACGCGAACGCAACACCTTGGATTGCCCCCAACGCAACAAACCATGCGGCGGACGGAACAATGTGGACCCTATCAACTCATTGGCCCTGAACACATTGTGCAGGTAGTGCTTGGTGCCCACGTGGGCGCCTTGCAGGTGGCTCATCGTGTGGTTGCCCACGCTGTGGCCACGTCGGCGCACCTCCTCGAGCAGCTCGGGATGGCGTTCCACATTCTCGCCCACCATAAAAAAGGTGGCCTTGACGCCATAGCGATCGAGCGTGTCGAGCACCCACGGCGTCACCTCGGGGACGGGCCCGTCGTCAAAGGTCAAATAGACCGTGTGGTCGCGCTTGTGGATGCGCCACACGGTCTCGGGGAATATCATTCGATAGATGAGGGGCGGACGTTCAACTAACATTGTGCCAGATTGAACATCAGTTACCCAATGCTTCCTCCAGGCTGACGGAGGACTCTTCGGCCTGAGCCGCAGCAGCCTCTTCCTGCTGCATCACAGCCTGCTCATAGGAGCGCTGGTAGGCCTGCAGACGGTCCATGTTCACGCCAGCAGCCTGAAGCTTGGCCATGATCTCGTTGTACTTCTTCTCACCGCACTGGCGGTAGTAGTCATGCAGCATGAATACCAGATACTGCTGGTCCACGAACTTGTCGGCCCTGGTCAAGCGGGAATACTGGTCGGCATCCAGCGACTGATAGAAGCGCAGGTAGCCGGCATAACGCATGATTTCGTCTTCCAGAATCTTGTTAGACATCTCGATGCTGGACTTGTCACCGCTGACCTTACCCAGGTTGTAATAGATGTTGGCCGCTTGCTCACCCATCTGGACGACGAACGGCAAGATGCTGACGGGCAGTTTCTCCATCATCAGGTCCAGAATGGTGCGGGCTTTCTTGTAGCGGTCGGCCACATACTGGTCGGTGGTCATATTGGCGGGAATGGGATACTTGCCATCACGTGCCAGGGTTCCCTCGTTGCACAAGTTGCTGGCCAAGTCGAGCAAGACGGTGCGGGTACTGGTCACCATGCGGCTCACGGTCTCATCCAGATAGATGCTGCCTGGTGTGGCCTTGTCGAGACCACCCCACAGGAACTTGTTCATCACATTATCATACATCACATCGGTCGAGACGCCAAAGTCGCCATTTTCCGAGTCGGTAACGAGCGGTGTCACCTGATAAGCCATACCCGTGAGACGCAGATAGGGGTCAAGTCCCAGATAATAGCTGTCAGGTACTGAGATAGCAAAGTAGCAAGGACGGTTCCAGCCCTGTGCGATGCTGCTGGCAATCATGTCGAGCGACATCAGCTGGCTGGCGGTCATTCCTGAACCTATGCGCTGCAAGTCCAGGTTAATCGAGGGCTGAATCTTGTCGCGGAATTCCTCAGGCACCACACCAGCCTTGATGGCCTTGTCGGCATCCACGGGCATATAAACCACGGGATAATGGATTTCGGAGATGCCGAAGCGGTTGTTCTTGCTCTCGGGGCCATATACCGCAGCGAGGGATTTGAGCGCCTCGGTAGGTGTCAAATCAGGCTCCACGAAGTAGTTGAACTGGCGGTCATCGTAGGCGTAGGTCATATTGTTAGCCTGCATGGGCAGCGGAGCCGATTCATAGGCTGCACGCTGCATCTGGCTGATGTACCAATCGGTGGACAGATAGCTCAAGTTGACGGCACGCACGTCGGTGCGGTATCCCTCCACTTCCTGGAGGTACCACAGCGGGAAGGTGTCGTTATCACCGTTGCAGAAGATGATGCCGTTGGGGGCAACACTCGACAGGTAGTTGCGGCCAAAGTCACGCGCTGCGGTGCGTCCGCTGCGGTCATGGTCATCCCACGTCTGGCTTACCATCTGCAAGGGAACGATGATGCCGATGAGGGCGGCAACGGCGGCAACAGCGGTAGCGACACCGCCACGAGAGCCGTTAGAGGCGGCAACGGCAGCTTCGCCCTTGTCTTCCTTCTTGCCTTTATTCCTGTTGAGTGCCCACATGACAAGGCTCCACAGGCCGGCAACGCCCATTCCAACCCAAATGCAGAACGCATAGAACGAGCCCGCATAGGCATAGTCACGCTCACGAGGCTGATTGGGGGTCTGGTTCAGGTAGAGCACGATGGCGATACCCGTCATGAAGAACAGGAAGAACACTACCCAGAACTGCTCGATGCCGCGACGGCCGCGGTAGGCCTGCCACAGCAAGCCGATGATACCCATGAGCAGCGGCAGCAGGTAGAACACATTGTGTCCCTTGTTGCCCTTGCCCAGGTCATCGGGCAACAGGCTCTGGTCGCCCAGGCGCGGGTTGTCGATGAAGGGATAGCCCGAAATCCAGTTGCCATGGGTAATCTCGCCCATGCCCTGGAGGTCGTTCTGACGACCGGCAAAGTTCCACATGAAGTAGCGCCAATACATGTAATTCAACTGGTAGTCCACAAAGAAACGCAGATTCTCCATCATCGTGGGCTTCGTCTTCATTTCCTTGGCAGCGGCATTGCCGTTGGCGTCGAGCTGTGTCGTCGCTTCAACTTGGGTGCCCTGCATTCCCAACCACTCGATGTAAGCACGCTCTTGCTTCTCATCGTGGATGCGCGGGAAGAGCATGTTCTGCTCGGGACTGTAGCGATAAATCTGCTTGTAGCCCAGCTCTTTGTAGCGGTCAGGCTGGTCGGGGCTGGTCTTCACCTCGGGGGCATACTGCATGGGGCCTTTTTTGGTGGCAGGCTCCAATGTGCCGTTGCCGCCCTGCTGGTACATGACCTCGCTGTAGAGCGTGCGGCCATAGAGCAGCGGAGTCTCGCCATACTGCTCACGGCTCAGGTACTTGGCCAGGGCAAAGGTGTTGTTGGGCGAGTTCTCGTCCAACGGGGTATTTTGTGAACTGCGGATCAGAATCAGCGCATAACTGCTGAAACCGATGAAAATCACCAGGATGCAGGTCACGATATTGGTGAACACGCGCACGGGGACGCGCTTCATGTCCTTGTGGAACAGGTAAACGCACAGTGCGATGAACAGAATCAAAGGCATGATCCAGCCGTCGCCAATGAAGATCAGACCCGACAGCAGGATAGACAGGGCGAACGACAGCTTGATGCGCAGGAGGCTCTTGTTACTGTAAAGCTCCCACAAGGCCCATGCCAGGGCAGCAAGCAGCACGATGGCATAGACCAGCACACCCGAGTTGAACGACATGCCCAGCGTGTTGACAAAGAACAGGTCGAAGCGCTGACCCATCTTGACAAATCCAGGCTCCAGACCATAAAGGATCAAGCCCACGATGACAAACGAGACAAGCAGCGTGAGCAACGAGCCCTTGAGCGTCGAGTTCTTACCCTTGGAACGGCACTGACGATAATAGAAAATCAGCGCGATGGCAGGGATGCACAGCAGGTTCAACAGGTGCACACCCAGCGACACGCCCAACACATAGGCAATGAGCACAATCCAGCGGTCACTGCCGGGTTCGTCAGCACGGTTCTCCCACTTGAGGATGAGCCAGAATACCAGCGCGGTGCAGAACGACGAGAAGGCATACACCTCGGCCTCGACGGCACTGAACCAGAAGGTATCGCTCCACGTATAGGCTAATGCGCCGCACAAGCCGCTTCCCATCACCACCAGGTACTGGGCCAGCGTCATCTTGTCCTCCTCACCGTCCTTGACGACGAGTTTCTTCACCAAGTGGGTGATGGACCAGAAGAGCAGCAGGATGGTCAAGGCGCTGAAGATGGCCGACATAGCGTTGACGCACTTGGCGACAGCCATCACGTCACCCCCGGCAAACTTGCTGGCAAAGTTGGCGGCAAGAATAAAGATGGGGTTGCCGGGCGGGTGCCCGATTTCAGTCTTAAAACCTTGAGCGATAAATTCCGGGCAGTCCCAGAAGCTGGCCGTCGGCTCGATGGTGAGCAGATAGGTCACTGCCGCCACCACAAAGGTGAGCCATCCCAGCACATTGTTGATGAGGTTGTACTTCTTCATCGTTTCCTTTTCAATAAAATAGTATTTATCTTGTTGTTTTTGAATGATTGACTATCTAGCAAACGACAAAATTACTCATAATATTTCAATTTGCATGGGCAACTGCCCGATATTTGACCAAAATTAACGTTACTCCCCAGTGAATGGGGGCTTTTAGGGGCTTCCGCGTCCTTTGGCCTCAAGCTAAGGCACTAAGATGTTTTGTCGGCAATCCTGACTCGTCCTAAAAAAAGTTGACAGATTAATACGTTTTATCACTACCAAGACGGGTAATGCTGAGCCGTCATTGTTGGTGCTAAAGTCTGTTGGGG
>CACYAW010000028.1 GCA_902772455.1 uncultured Bacteroidales bacterium | reverse complement strand
TGCAAATCATCGCAGTGCACCAAGCCGCAATAGCTCAGTCGGTAGAGCATTTCATTCGTAACGAAAAGGTCGCGGGTTCGAGTCCCGCTCGCGGCTCGACCAAAGGACGGGGAAACAGTTTTGTTTTCCCGTTTTTTAAATTCAGACAGTTGAGATGGATATCAAGGTAAAGGATTACATGGAGCGGCAGCCGGGGAATCCAAGGGTGGAGGAAACCGACCAGTTTTACCTGTGGATTGCGCTGCGCTTGGCCAAGTTGTGGGACGAGTCACCGTGGTTGCGTGACCTGGATGACGGTGTGCGTCGCGATGTCGTGCTCGCCGTGACGGGCTATTACCAGGATGTGGTGGCCGATGGCGGCCTGTGGCGCTCATTCACGCGATTGCATGGAGAGCGGCATGGTCGGCCCTTGCCACACTATGAGCGGGGTGAGGACTATGTGGACTATGAACTGAACCGTGATGATGTGCGTTATGTGATCTGGTGGACCATTGCAGGCGAGAAAGGCGCCCAAGCGCTTGACCCTCAAGATCAAGAGCTTGCAGCGCTGTCCACGGCATTCTATATGCTGCTCGATGAGGAATATGAGGCTGCTCCCGTTCCGCGTCAGTTGTGTATCGCCAGTGAGGTTGACCTGGATAATCCGCAGGATGCCCAGCGTATCTATGATTACGCTTACTGGCTCTACTGGCGCAGCTTCCTGTTGCGGCCCTCGTCGCAGGCTGTGATGGAACGTGCGATGCCACAGGCTCACGCTATCATTGCCCGTGCCGGTGAAAGCGACGCCCGCCCCTTGCTCCTTGAACTCAACGAGCGCCTGATGTCGAACGAGCCGGCCGGGCCGATTCCCTTGACGACGGCGCAATGGCTGCGCCTGATTGTGGACGACCAGCTGCCGTGACGCCGCTGGACAGGCTGGAAGGACTGGAGTAACTGGAGGACAGGAAGGACAGATAACAAAATCACGTCAAACCGCTTGGGTTGACGTGATTTTGTTATTGTGGTGGGGACCGTGGCTATTACAGGCCGCGGCCGTGGCAGTTCTTGTATTTCTTGCCGCTACCGCAGGGGCAGGGATCGTTGCGGCCAATCTTGGGACCCTCGTTGCGGACGGGTCCTGTGGGACCCTGGGGGCGAGGACCGACAGGCGCTGCGTTGGGGCGGCTGGCATCGGGTTCTCCTCCACGTCCCTCGCTGTAGCGGGGCTTGCGCTGTTGGGGCTCACGTTCCTGGACGTTCTGTTGGGGAGGAGCCTCGGGAATCTGACCGCGCATGAGCACGCCAATCGACTTGCCGTTCATGATGCCGACCATCTGCTTGAACATGTTGAAGGCCTCGGTCTTGTAGATGACGAGAGGATCCTTCTGCTCGTAGCTGGCGTTCTGCACGCTCTGCCTCAACTGGTCCATCTCGCGCAGGTGCTCTTTCCAGTTCTCATCGATGGTGAGCAGCATGACAGCCTTTTGCCAAGCCTTGGTGAGCGACTTGCAGTGGGTATCGGCGGCTTCCTTGATGTCGATGACGATGCCGAAGGTGCGCTTGCCGTCGGTGATGGGCACACGGATGAGGCCCTGGGGCTCCACGCCCTCGGCGATCTGTTGCTGAACGATCTGTTGGATGATAGGATCAGCGACCTCGCTCAATCGTTCCATCTTGCGGTTGAATGTCTTGAGCACGGCATCATACAGGATATCCTGCTTCTTGCCATCGTCCATGCGGCGGTATTCCTCCTCATTGAACGGGGGCTCGATGGCGTAGGTCTTGAGAACCTGCATCTGGAAGTCCTCATACTCGTCGGGACCGAACTTCTCAACAGTATCTTCTACACTGTCATACAAGGTGTTGATCAGATCCAGGCCGATGCGCTCACCGATGAGAGCATGGTGGCGGCGGGTGTAGATCACCTTGCGCTGGGCGTTCACCACGTCATCATACTCGAGCAGATGCTTACGGATACCGAAGTTGTTCTCCTCGACGCGCTTCTGGGCATTCTCGATGCTCTTGGTGACCATGTTACTCTCGATGGCTTCACCATCTTTGAGTCCCAGTCGGTCAAGCGTCTTGACCACACCCTCGCTGGCGAACAGACGCATCAGTTTGTCCTCGAACGACACGAAGAATACAGATGAACCCGGGTCACCTTGACGACCGGCACGACCGCGCAACTGACGGTCCACACGACGTGACTCATGGCGCTCGGTGCCGATGATGGCCAGACCGCCGGCGGCCTTCACCGCGGGTGACAGCTTGATATCGGTACCACGACCTGCCATGTTGGTGGCGATGGTCACAACACCCTTGCCATCGATGGACTGACCAGCCTGGGCAACGATGTCGGCCTCCTTTTGGTGCAGCTTGGCATTGAGCACGTTGTGGGGGATGTGGCGCAGGTTGAGCATGCGGCTGAGCATCTCACTGATTTCCACGCTGGTGGTACCCACCAGAGTGGGTCGTCCGGAGTTGCGCATGGCCTCGATCTCGGCGATCACGGCATTGAATTTCTCCTTTTGTGTCTTATAGACACGGTCAGCCATATCGTTGCGGATAACGGGTCTGTTGGTGGGAATGGTGACCACATCCAGCTTGTAGATGTCCCAGAACTCACCGGCCTCGGTCTCAGCAGTACCGGTCATACCGGCCAGCTTGTGGTACATGCGGAAGTAGTTCTGCAGCGTGATGGTGGCGAAGGTCTGGGTTGCAGCCTCGACTTTCACGCCTTCCTTGGCCTCGATGGCCTGGTGCAGACCGTCGCTGTAACGGCGACCTTCCATCACACGTCCCGTCTGCTCATCGACGATTTTCACCTCACCGTTCTCGGTAACGATGTACTCGTCGTCGCGGTTGAACAGGGTGTAGGCCTTCAACAGCTGGGTAACGGTGTGGACGCGTTCGGCCTTTACCGAATAGTTGGCGAGCAGCTCGTCTTTCTTGTTGGTTTTCTCCTCGTCGGTCAGCGGCTCGTTGGTCACAGCCGAGAGTTGTGCGGCGATATCGGGGAGGATGAAGAACTCAGGATCGTCGGTGCCCTTGGTGAGCACATCGATACCCTTATCGGTCATCTCCACGGTGTTGTTTTTCTCGTCGATGATGAAAAACAGGGGATCGGTGACGATGGGCATCTCGCGGTTGTTGTCCTGCATGTAGTAGGCCTCGGTCTTGAGCATGGCGTTCTTGACACCTTCTTCGCTCAGGTACTTGATCAGAGGCTTGTACTTGGGCAGACCCTTGAAAGCGCGGTAGAGCCTGAGTGTACCTTCCTTGACGGTTTCCTGGTCGTCACTGGCCATCATCTTCTTGGCATCGGCGAGCAAGCCGGTGACAAGCTGGCGCTGAGCGTTATAGACGCGCTCCACGTTGGACTTGAAGTCGTTGAACATCTGGTCCTCACCCTTGGGCACGGGACCAGAGATGATTAACGGCGTACGGGCGTCATCAATGAGGACGCTATCGACCTCATCGACGATGGCAAAGTTGTGGGGGCGCTGCACCATATCCTCGGGGCGCATCGCCATGTTGTCGCGCAGGTAGTCGAAACCGAATTCACTGTTGGTACCGAAGGTGATGTCGCAGTTGTAGGCATTGCGGCGCTCGGTGGAGTTGGGTTCGGTCTTGTCGATACAGGCGACGGTCATGCCGTGGAACATGTACAATGGACCCATCCACTCGCTATCGCGCTTGGCCAGATAGTCGTTGACGGTTACCACGTGCACACCGTTGCCGGTCAAGCCGTTGAGGAACACGGGAAGGGTAGCCACCAGGGTTTTACCTTCACCAGTTGCCATCTCGGCGATCTTGCCCTGATGCAGCACGATACCACCGATGAGCTGCACGTCGTAGTGCACCATGTCCCATGTGATCTCGTTACCGCCGGCAATCCAATGGTTGGTATAGATGGCCTTATCGCCCTCGATGGTGACGAAGTCCTTGCCTTGTGCTGCCAGGTCTCGGTCGAGCTGTGTGGCCGTGACGGTGATGGTCTCGTTCTCGGCAAAGCGGCGTGCCGTAGATTTCACGATGGCAAATACTGTGGGCAGCACCTCGTTGAGCTTGTCCTCGAGAATGTCGAGAATTTCCTTCTGGATGTCATCGACTTTTTTCCACAGCGGCTCACGCTCTTCATAGTCGAGGGTCTCGATTTCGGCCTTGATGCGTTCGATTTCGTCTCGTTTGTCCTGTACCGAGTCGTTGAGCTGCTGACGGATGTCGGCCGTGCGCTGTCGCAGGCTGTCGATGTCCAATGCGTCAATCTCGGGATAAATTGCTTTGATTTGGTTGACAATAGGTGTGATCTTCTTGAGGTCACGGGTTGACTTATTGCCAAACATGGATTTCAAAATGTCACTAAGTCCCATTTGGTTTGTTGTTGTAGTTTATGTATTGTTTTTGTCGTCTTGAATTGTAATTGATGGCAGCAGTCTGTCATACAAACTGCAAATATACACTTTTTTACCCGATACAGGGCTATGAAATGCTGATAAATCGCCTGTAATCGTGAAAAATAGCGGTTTATTGGGATGGGTCAATGCTTAGTGGAGGTCGGGCCGCGGGTCGTCTGTCCGCCCAGCATGACGTTGGTCAGCGAGCGGGCCACCAGTGCGGCCATGAGGGGGAAGAAGGCGAAATTGCCCACCTGGGGTTGCCAGGGCCATGCCAGCATGAGCAGGGCCACTACCAGGGCATTCAAGGCGTGCAGCCAGCGTGCGGCAGGGCGTGTCTTGCTGAACCACGGCAATATGGCGAGCAGCAGCAACAGGGGATGCAGCCACACGATGTTGATATTGGGCGAGGTAGCCTCGTGTGTCGAGAAGCAGATGAGGAAAAAGAGGATGCAGCCAGCCAGACCGCCTGCGGTGAACAGGATGGAGTCAAACCAGCGTGAGACATCGCCACGCCGCCAGTCACGGCACGTCACCAGCAGCGTCAATGCCAGTGCCAGCAGGGCGACCGTCATGGGTGACAGGTACCATGGCGTGGGTGGCCTCACGTTGCCCAGGGTGCTCTTGTCGATGGGAACGGTTGTGGCTTTGACCAGCGGCATTTGCCCGTCGCCTGACGAAATGGTAGCTCCTGCCACGGCATCCATCAGCAGCATGGGAATGAACATCGTGGCGCGCTGGTCGAGGACGGTGTCCACGTCCCAGCCCAGCACCAGGTCGATGCCGAATTTCTCCCAGGCGTAGTTGCGGCAATAGTGTGCCAAAATGTCACGGTAGGTGACAGTGCTGTCTTCCATTGCGGGATACTGCAGCCCGTCGCCGGCGGCCATCTCGATGATGTCGCGGGGTCGGGTAGAGCAGTTGTCGCTCAGGAACTTGTAGCGATAGGTGCGGTTCTCGGGCTGGGCATTATTCCACAGGAAGTCTCTCACCATGATGGCTTTGTCCTGCGGCAGGTTCAGCTCCTGTTCCACCATGCGGCGCTCTTCCATGCCCAGGGTGGCGTAGGCCCGCGGAACGGGTTGGCAGATGTAGTCGGTCTTGCCGAGCATGAACCGCCACATGAACGCAGGGGCCTGGAAATCAAACACTCCGTAATTGAAATAGAGATCAACAGGGCCTTGCTGGACGCGGATCTCGCTGTGTCCCCAGATGTTGTGCGGCTCACTGCCGGGATAGAACGTGACCAGGCTCACGTGTACCGAGTCTTCCTGCTGCTCCTGTGCCTCATCGGGTTTGGGCAAGTCAGGTGCAGCATCAATGGTCCCCGTGGCACACAGGGCGCAAATCATCGTCAAGCAGTATGTGCGTAATAGCCGTTGCATTGTCACATTATATTATTAGGGCAAGAATGATGCCAATTGTGGCACAAAAGTATATCATTTTCTTGGGGTAACATTGTAAATGCCTCTAAAAAAGCAAAAGTCCGACTCTCACGAGTGGGACTTTAAATTTTATGAATAGAATCTGTATAGAAAAGTGCAATATCTCTTTTGATTTTGACGATGCAAAGTTAGTCCTTTTTTTCTATCCCACCAATGATTAGGCAATAAAAAAGGAATATTTTTTCATTTTTTTTACCGTTTTTGGTGGTGTGCCAGCCCGCATCTGTCGAATCTCAAATCCCATCATTAATAATAACTGAACGTGAAAAATGATAAAAGAATGTTACAATGTTTGGCGTTTTGTGAAATAGTTGCTAAATTTGTAACCGATAGAATCTTCATTTTGTTATTCAATTCATTAACCAAACAAAAAGAGAATTATGGGATTACTTGACGAACTTCAAAAAAAACTGGAGGAGGCCGCTAGGCAGGCCCAACAGCAGAGTGGCGGTGGCACCATGAGCAATGACGAGATTCCTAATCCTTGGGATCAAGCTCCGCAGCAGCCACAGCAACAAACCCCTAACTATCCTCCCGGCTATCAGCAGCCACAGCAGCCGCAATACCCCAACCAGCAGCAATATCAGCAGATCATGCAGCAAATGCAGCAACTCGTGCAGCAGGCTTATCAGTTAGGCTACCAGTATGGCGTGCAGGTTGCTCAGCAGGGCGGATTTCGTGCCGGCTTGATGGACGACGAGAAGAAAGAGTAGTAACAAGTTTCATTTAATACATCTCATACATAATTGTGTTGCACCTCCCCTGTGCAATGCAATTATGTTGCATTTTACTCACCCCGCACGCTAGTCTCTCATACCGACTGTAATCCGATTTTCCTGTAATCTTACAATAAAACCGGAATAGAAAAGCGAGCGCCAGGTTTGGTTCATGTGACCTGGCGCTCGTTGTGCAGTTATAGTCAGTTAGTGGCGGTTAGCCGCACTGGAAGTACTCGTTGACGAGTTGTGAGGTGCGCTTGGGATCGTGCTCGATGTCGTGGCGCAGGGTGCGGTCGTTGAACGAGCGCAGCTCGGCGATGATGCCATCGATCATGTGTGCGCTGAAGACGTCCTTCTCCTCAAAGGCTGCACGCAGCTTCTCCAGGCAGTCGGCACTGGCCACGCAGCTGTCGGGCAGGCAGTCGAGCTGGTTGAGGCGGTCGGCGTTGGCGGCATCGTGGATGTTCACGTCAACATAGGTCTTGGCTGCCAGTTCGAGGGCATTGTCCATCTCGAAGCCGTGGCGGCAGGCTACGCACAGTCCGGCCAGCAGCTGGTAGATGTCGGCCGAGCCGTCCGGCGAGCGCATCTCGACGGTCTGCTTCTGGGTGGTATCGAAGTTGCTGGCGGGCTCCAGCGGGTTGGCGGTGCGGCACATGTCGGCGCCAGCGGTCCATCCCAGCGGCACGCGCACGAGCACCGAGCGGTTGCGGTCGCCCCAGCATACGTTTGTGGGAGCCTCCTGGTGGGGAACCAGACGGAAGTAGGACATCGGGTTCTTGTTGCCGAAGGCGGTGATAGCGGGAGCCAGGTCCATCATGCCGGCGATAGCCTTGCGGGCCTCGTCGCTCAGCACGCCCTTGTCGTTGAGCATCATGTTGCGGCCGTCCTTCATCATGCGCATGTGGATGTGCAGACCAGAACCGGCTTTACCGGTGGTGATTTTGGGGGCGAAAGTCACATTCAAGTCCGCACGGAAGGCCAGGTTGCGGATCACCCACTTGGCCACCATCAACTGGTCGGCGGCGTCGAGCACGGGCACGGGCAGGAACTCGATCTCGTTCTGCTCATAGACCACGCCGTCCTGCTCAAAGTTACCCACCTCGCTGTGGCCGTACTTGATCTGGCCACCGGCCTTAGCGATGTAGTCCATGCATTGCTGGCGGAAACCGTTGGTCTTGGCGTAGGGCATCGACTCGTGGTAGCCGTGCTGGTCGCGGGCAGGATAGAAAGCAACCGACGGACGGATCACGTAGTATTCCAACTCGCCCATGGCCTCATACTCCATGCCGGTCACCTCGCGGAAGGCCTGGGCGGCCTTGCGCAGCGTCTGCTCGGGAGAGCTCTCCAGCGGGTTGCCGTCCTTGTCAAAGAAGGAGCACAGCAGGCACAGCGTGGGAATGTCGGCAAACGGGTCAAGGAAGGCGGTGCTGAACCTGGGCAGCACATACAGGTCGCTCGAGCTGGCCTGGATAAAGCTGAACAGGCTGGAGCCGTCCACGCGCTCGCCGCATGAGAGGATGGTGCGCAGATAATCCTTGCTGCTGACAACAAAGTTCAGGGTTTTCAACTTGCCGTCGCCGCCGGGGTACATGAAGTTGACCATACGGATGTTGTTCTCCTCGATGTAGCGGATGATGTCGGCCTTGGTGAACTCGCGCGGTTCTTTCTGCAGGTAGGCCACTACCTGATTGGCATTAAGAGCCAGAATTTCGTTTTCCAATTTCTTTTAAGATGTTAATGGAAGCCATGGCAGCAAATCTTTGTGATTCAGTGGCCGTTGGGCCAAATGTGCTCGATGACTTCACAGGTTAATTAAATGGTTTTTAGTTTCCTGCAAAGGTAGTGCAAGTCGAGCACATAACAAAAAGAATTTATTCTTTTTTTATGTCGAGACGCCGCCTACCTTCGCCGTCAGGCAACAGTAGTGCAAGTCGAGCACATAACAAAAAGAATTCATTCTTTTTTTATGTCGAGACTCCGCCTACCTTCGCCGTCAGGCAACAGTAGTGCAAGTCGAGCCTTAGACAGCTCGGACGCTTTTCATGAGAAGACAAGAAAGACAAGAATGACAATCAAATTATATGATTTGATAATATATATATTGTCTTTCTTGCTCTTCTTGTCTTCAAATCATAGAAACTTAGCGGCCTTGCGTATGGATTGGTCGGCGTGTGTGCGTTTTTTTGCGCAGGTTTTATGCGGTATTGGTCAAAAATCACTACCTTTGGGATGTTACTTAAAACCCTTATGAGTGTGATATGAAGGTAAAAAGATGGATGATGACCCTTGCTGCCAGTGTTGCCGTGGCGACGGCAATGGCCCAGTCACTGCCTCAGTTCTCGAGCACCAGTTTCGATGGGTGGGAGTATAACAATCCGGGGATAGCGTTGACCGCCAGCAATATCGGTGGCGGTAAGATCGTGTTGTACACGGCATCTAACGGCCTTACCCTCACGTTGATTTCACCAGTGTTTCCCTGCTTGGGAATCGAGAGCATTTCCAGCGTTGTGACCTGGTATACCAGGAACATTGCCAACAGCAGCTTTGACCTGTCGCGCACGGCGTTAACGCTGGCCATTGACGATGAGCAAGGCAATCCCCTTGACTCGGTCACCGTGACGCCCACAACCCATGGCGTGAGCACCCACACGCTCAATTTCACCATCGCCGTTCCAGGCGGTTTGTCCCGGGCACGCTTGCGTTTCGTCTCGTGGAATGCCAATGTGGTGAGTTGCGGCGCCGTCCGTTCTGCCACCTTCACGTCAGTCGGTGACCCCGTTCCCACAGGGCAGTCGGGTGACGTGGACGGGGATGGCATCGTCAACATCAGTGACGTGACCACCCTCATCGACTACCTGTTAAGCGGGAGCGGTGCCATCAATCAGGATAACGCCGACGTGGATGCCGACGGCACCGTCAACATCAGCGACGTGACCACCCTTATCGACACGCTACTGTCCGGCAATTAGTGTGCATGATGCCTCACACGGGCCCCTACGCAAAGCTGTCAAGTCTTTTTTAGGTCTGCGAATTAAACGAATTAAACTAATTGTCATCCTCAGCGCAGCAAATCATATTTTTGTTTAATTTTCGGCCGTAAGGCCGATTAAAACTTCGCGCCTTGCGTGAGGCTTATAGAGTGCGGATGCCCAAACAAAAGAGTTGTTATTGTTGTTAACCCAGTCAGTGGTTGTTGTTTAAGTTGTTTGAAAAGCTTAGCGGCGCGCGTGGGCTATGCCGTAAAGCATGACCACGACGAAGCAGAGGGCGGGAACGATGAAGGACAGGTTGACCGACGGCATGAAGGTGACGTCGCTGTCGATGATCATCGCCTGAACGGCGGGCAACAGGCTGCCGCCCAGGATGGCCATGATCAGGCCTGCCGAGCCGAGTTCGGTGTCCTCGTTGACGTCGCCCAGCGCGAGGCCGTAGATGGTGGGGAACATCAGGCTCATGCAGGCCGACACACCCACCAGGCAATACATACCCGCCTGGCCTGCCAGCACGATGACGCCGCACACCAGCAGCAGCGCCAGCGCGGCAAACACCGCCAGCAGACGGCCCGGCTTGAAGTACTTCATCAGATACATGTTGACAAAGCGCATGAGGCAAAAGATGACCATCGCCACGATGTTGTAACGCTGCGACAGCACCTCGGCCGCCTGTTCGCTCATGCCCTGGGCCATGAACACGCGCGTGCCATACTGGATGATGAAGGTCCAGCAGGTGATCTGTGCGCCCACATAGAAGAATTGGGCCACGACGCCGTTGCGGTAGGTCTTGTTAGCCATCAGGCGCCTAAAGGCCGGCAACAAGGCCCCGTGACGGTCGGCACCCTGCTGGCGCACCGACGGAATGGGCAGGAACAGCATCAACACCAGCAACCCCACCAGCACCACACCCAGCAGGGCATAGGGCTGGACCAAGATGCTCAAGTCGCTCTGTTTCAACGCCTCGAAGCTGGCATCGTCGAGCGTGGCCCGCTGGGCCGTGTCGAGCGGGGAGAGGCGCGCCTGGATATAGTTCATCGCCACAAACATGCCCGCCAGCGACCCGATGGGGTTGAAGGACTGGGCCAGGTTCAGGCGGCGGGTCGCCGTCTCGCGGTCACCCATGCGCAGGATATAGGGGTTGGCCGTGGTCTCGAGGAACGACAGGCCGCAGGTGAGGATGAAATAGGCGATGAGGAACGGCGCAAAGCTGCCGATGGCCCGGGCCGGGATGAACAGCAGCACACCCAGGGCATACAGGGCCAGGCCCATGATGATGCCGCTCTTGAACGAGTGGCGACGGATGAACAGCGCCGCCGGCAGGGCCATGCAGAAGTAGCCGCCATAGAAGGCCACCTGCACCAGCGCACCCTGGGTCACGTTCATGCGGAATATCTTGGAAAACGCCTTTACCATAGGGTTGGTGATATCGTTGGCAAAGCCCCACAGGGCAAAGCAGCACGTTACTACGATGAACGGGAGCACATAGCTCACGCCCTCGCGCGTCACCAGCAATCGGGATTTCTTTTGATTAACAGTCTCTCTCATCACTCACTCCTCACTCCTCACTCCTCACTCCTCACTTCTCACTTCTAACTTCTAACTTCTCACTAAACTCTAAACTCTAAACTCTAAACTTCAAGCTTCAAGTCCTCTTGAAGCTTGAATATTTGTCTCATCAGCTGCCACTTGGCAGTCGAGGGCGCATCGGGGTCGCAGCCCTGGAACTGGGCCACGTAGGCTTCCCACTCGGCCTGGCGGGGCAGGGTGGCCAGGCGGGCGTTGTCCTTTTCCCAGTCAAAGTCATCGGTGGTGTCGCAGATCATGAACAGGCGGTTGCCGTGGATGTAGATCTGCATGTCCAGGATACCCACACTGCGGATGCCCTCTTGAATCTCGGGCCACACATGGGCGTGGGCCTCGACATATCGCTCGATCATCTCTCGATCGTCGCGTAATTCTAGCGTCTGACAATAACGTTTCATGATAGATGAATGGAATGGTTTAGAAATATTCAATTCTCACGCGGTTAAAATCCGCTGCGGCGGATGGTCAGGGGGATGGCCCCCTCGGGGAAGCAATCACGGTCGCGGCACACGATCGCCAGATAACCGCCACCGCCGGCGCCCGGCATTTTCCAGGCCAGCACACCGTCCATGGCGCTGTAGCGGTCGATGTAGTCCTGCACGCCCGGCTGGATCATCGCGGGGAACATCGCCACCTGAGCCTCGAACGAGGCCCGATAGGCAGCGGCAAATCCTTCAAGGTCAAGTTGCTGGATGGCGTCCCAACAGCGATCGGCGGCAGCGGCCAGGGCACGCACCTTGGCGGGCGTGATGTCCTTGCCCTCGACAACGCTGCAACCGGGGCGGCGCGGGAACATGGGTATCATGCACAAATGCTCCTCCAGCCAGTGGAGCAGGGTGGGGTCCTGGGTATATTCGATTTTCTCGGGCCAGTAGCTGCCATTATAATAATGTCTTGCCAGCCCCGGCACGCAGATGCCGATGGCATCCTGGGCACCGCTCACGATGCCGTCGCTGCGTTCGGGGTCGTTCTCGAGGCAAAAGACCAGCCGCGCCAGCATCTCAGGGTCCATGCTCGGCAACTGGTAGGGCCACACGCGCTTGATGGTGTTGCGTGTGCTGGTCGAGAGGCCGCAGCGCTCACGGATCTCGAAGGTGGGCTCCAGCGAGATGGTCAACGCCCAGCCGGGCGCGTGGCACGACACGTAGGGCTGGTCAATCCACGTTCCCGCCAGGTCCAGACGAGTGGGCAACTGGCTCATGGATTGCTTGAGGCCGGTGCTGCTGCGGGCTTCAAGGCCTTGGCTGGGAACGCGCTGCAGCACAATGTACTCCATGCCGCGGTCAAGGCACAACTGACGCTTGTCGTCGCGGTCACCGTCCTCGTTCACCACCAGGCAGTCGGGGTGGACAAGGTCGAGCGTGGGCAGGAAATCGAGGTAGCCCTCGCCCTGGTTGATGTAGGCCTCCTTGACATAGCGGATGGCGCGCACCATGAACAGGCGCTCCTGCTCGCTGTACATGGTCTTGTGCCCCTTCAAGGCCTTGATGGTCTTGTCGCTGCCGATGCCCACGTACAGGTCGCCGAATTGCGACGCCTGCCTGAAGAATTCCACATGGCCCGAGTGCAACAGATCGTAGCACCCCGACACAAAAACTTTCCTCTTTGTTTCTTCCACGTGTCAACAGTTTAAATGTTTTCGTCCCACAAAGGTAGCTACTCTCCCCCAAAATACCAAATTCTCGCTGAAAACCCGGTAAAAACTCAAGATGGCTTGCGATTCTAGTGAAAATCCACTAATTTTGTAGGATAAAACAATCACAACAAATTAAATACGAAAAGACTATGTACACTCAAGAAAACGGATTCTATATCGCCCATGGTCCTAACGGGCCCATCAGCATCCTGGGCAACATGGCCAACCGCCACGGCCTCATCGCCGGTGCCACGGGAACGGGTAAAACGGTGACGCTGCAAGTCATCGCCGAGAGTTTCTGCAAGGCAGGTGTGCCCTGCTTCATGGCCGACATGAAAGGGGACCTCTCGGGCGTGAGCCAGGCCGGCAAGTTGTCGGGGTTCATCGAGAAGAGGCTGCCCGAGTTCGGCATGAAACAGGAGGACCTCACCTTTGAAGGCTGCCCGGTCAGATTCTATGATGTCTATGGCGAACAGGGCATCTCGATGCGCGCCACCATCGGCGAGATGGGGCCCGACCTGATGGCCCGAATCCTGGGGCTGAATGAGACGCAGACGGGTGTGCTCAACATCCTGTACCGCATCCTCGACGAGAAGGGCGTGTTGCTCGATGACCTCAAAGACCTGCGCTCGGCCTTGGATTGGCTTTCCAAGCACGCTAAGGAATATACGACCCAGTATGGCAACGTGAGCACGGCCAGCATTGGTGCCATTCAGCGTTCGCTCCTGCATCTCGAGAACCAAGGTGCCGACAAGTTCTTTGGCATTCCGTCATTCAACATCATGGACCTGCTCGACACACGTGACGGTAGGGGAGTGCTCAGTGTGCTCGCTGCCGACAAGCTGATGCTGCAGCCCAAGCTGTACTCGACTTTCCTGTTGTGGCTGTTGAGCGAATTGTACAGCACGTTGCCCGAGGTGGGCGACCTGGACAAGCCCAAGCTGGTCTTCTTCTTTGACGAGGCCCATATGCTGTTCGAGGATACGAGCAAGGCCTTGACCGACAAAATCGAACAGGTCATCCGCTTGATCCGCAGTAAGGGTGTGGGCATCTTCTTCATCTCACAGCTGCCGACCGATATTCCCGACGTGATCCTGGGCCAGCTGGGTAACCGCGTGCAGCACGCCCTGCGTGCCTACACGCCCCGCGACCAGAAGGCTGTCAAGGTCGCTGCCGAGACCTTCCGCGCGAATCCCGACTTCAAGACCGAAGACGCCATCCTGGAGCTGGAGACCGGCGAGGCCCTGGTATCGTTCCTTGACGAGAAGGGCGCTCCCAGTGTCGTCGAGCGGGCCAAGGTGCTGTTCCCGCTCAGCCAAATCGGTGCCATCACCGAGGGGCAGCGCCTCGACATCATGAACGCCAACAGCGATATCAACCGCAAGTACAAGGAGGCCGACGAGAGGGAAAGCGCCTTTGAGGTGTTTGCCCGCGAGGCCGAGGACGCCGCCAATGCTGCCGAAGAGGCCGCTGCTGCCAAGGAGGCCGAGAAAGAGGAGAAATCCAAGAAAAAAGAGAAGACGTTGTGGGACAAGGTGTGGAAGGCTGTTGTCACTGCCGTCACAGGCACGCTGGCCACCATCCTGGGAAAAACCGTCTCGGATGCCATCACCGGCAAGAAAAGCAAGAACACCAGTGTCAAGGACGCCGCCGGCCGCGCCGCCAAGAATGCCACGAGTGCTGCCGGGCGTCAAATCCTGCGAGACATCTTGGGCAACGTGATCAAGAAGTGACCTCTTGCTGCTAGAGCGGTAGGGTAGCGCTCTATCGAAAAAACAATCGGTCCCTGGGGAAGGTTCTCCTCAGGGACCGTTTCTTAGTGCTTAGTGATGTTTGTTTGTTGTTTTGATTCGTTTCATTACTCACTCCCAAGGCTTGCCGGCTGCATCGATAGCAATGGTTTGTAATATTTGGTATGGTTTGTTTTATTAATTAATGTGCGGCAAAAGTCGTTGTATTAAGTGTGTTGGCAGCCGGTCAAGCCTTTCGAGTGAATTAACATTATTATTTAATCATTTATTTCTCTCATTATTTTAAAGGTCCGAATTGTTCAAAACGTCCGTCGTTGTAAAACACGACGATGTTCACCACGCTGCGACCATCAGAAGACGATGATCCGCGCTGGGGCATGCGCGAGGCAGAGTTGCTGCGCATGATGTTTTGAATGGTCTCGCTCATCGACGGGGTGGTGATGCGCTGAGCCGACTTGGGCGTCGACCTGTAGGACATGGGTTCGTCGTCATCAAACGAGATGGCCCTTTGCTGTCCCATGTCGTCATTCTGATTTCCGTTCGTCGTGTTCGAGCCAGCGGCATTGTCATTTTTCTCAATCGCATCGTTACCCGCCAGGATCATGTCCCCGTCGCCAAACATGAGCCACATCACATTCAGGCTGGGATAAGCGCGATGGATTTTTCCAATCACCTCGTCACTCACTTTCTTGTTGCGTCCGTTGAGCAGTTGGGAGAGGGTAGGCCGAGGAATCTCACACGTGTCCGCAAACTGAGAATTGGAAATCCCAGTCTGATCAAGAAACATTTTTAACCTCGTTACAATATCCATTTAAGAACAATTTTTTGTTCGCGCTCAAGTGCGTGAGAATTCAATATTCGCCAGACCAAAATTATCTGGTGGGTATCTTCGACTAGGGAAACCTCCCAAAATCGCCCAAAATCTCAAAAAATCACTGTTTGCGTTTTTTAATTTTGGGATTGCAAATTTAAAACGAAAAAACGAAACCACCAAATTTAAAAACGAAAATTTTAAAATTTACAGTTATGTTTGTCAAAATTTGACAACTTTTGCCCAATTTCAAAAGTAAACAAATACACTTAAACTAGTGCTATAGATACAGTAGTATAATATACTATAAAACAATGATTTAGATAATACAAAAGTAGTTGGCTAGTGCAGGTATCTAGCAAGATGCTTTATATATAGAGCAATACTCGAGGTTTTGAGTGTAAAATACTGAAAACCAACACATTGAAACTAAATTAAAAATATGTTAATTCAAAAAATCGGTCATTTTGTAAACTTTACGGCTGTAAATTCGCATTTTTTATAGGTTAGTCCCGTCTGTAAACACTCCTGATGGGCGCGAAACTGCCGGTTTTGATTCCCATCCGCGCATTTAGATACGCAAATCTAAAGCGGTTTTCAAAGTCGAATTCGGTGTTGGCAATTTACCATTTTTGGTTTTCTGACTGCTCAACTCGATTTCCTTGCGATATTTTCCAGGCACCTTGAAACCAGGTCGATTTATGCGATTTATTCGCAGCACGGGGAGTTGAGTTATTTGTCAAAATTCGACAAATAACCTTTATTTATAGGCATTTTGAATACGTTAAAGAGTGATTTTTCAGTTAGTTTTTAAGGCTTCAAAAAACGTCAAATAGTGCGTTTTTCTCGATCTCTGGAGGTGTAGGGCGCAAAAAGGGCGTTTTGGTCAAAAATGCGACTTTTTGACCAAAAATTTTCAATCGATTCTAAGGCCTTAAAACAGGTATTTTTCGCCAATCGACAGGCATTTAAGCCCTGGATTGCGGTCGAAACCAAGCATCGTTATTTGGGATTTTTTCACCTCATTTTATCCCTTTTCAGGAGCCCAGAAACAGCCTGGAATCGCAAATTATCTGACCTGAAAATGGTGTGTTTTTTGAAAATCGGTGCGGATTGATGTGTTTTTCTACTGCTCAAGTTCGTCTTTCAGGAAGCGTGCGGTGATCGATTCTTGAGATTGTGCGACCTCCTCGGGGGTGCCGCAGGCGATCACCTGTCCCCCATTTCTGCCACCTTCCTTGCCCATGTCGATGATGTAATCGGCACACTTGATGACATCCAGATTGTGCTCGATAACGATCACTGTGTTGCCTTTATCGACGAGACGGTTGAGGACCCCAAGGAGTACCTTGATGTCCTCGAAGTGGAGTCCCGTGGTCGGCTCATCGAGGATATAAACCGTCTTTCCCGTGTCCTTCTTGGCGAGTTCACATGCGAGCTTCACGCGCTGACATTCCCCGCCCGAGAGTGTGCTTGAGGGTTGTCCCAGCTTGATGTACCCGAGACCCACATCCTGCAGCACCTTGATCTTGCGCAGGATTGAGGGCACGGCATCAAAGAACTCTACTGCCTGGTTGATGGTCATGTCCAGCACATCGGCGATGGATTTGCCCTTGAACTTCACTTCGAGCGTTTCACGGTTGTAACGTTTGCCGCCGCACTCCTCACAGGGCACGAGCACGTCGGGCAGGAAGTTCATCTCGACGGTCTTGTAGCCGTTGCCGTTGCACTTCTCGCACCGGCCGCCGCTCGTGTTGAATGAGAAGCGTCCAGGCTTATAGGCGCGGATTTTGGCTTCCGGCAGGTTGACAAACAGGTTGCGGATGTCGGTGAACACGCCAGTATAGGTGGCCGCATTGGAGCGCGGTGTCCTTCCCAGGGGCGCTTGGTCCACCGTGACCACTTTATCGATGTGTTCCAGCCCGGTCACCGTGCTGTAGGGCAATGGTGCGGTATGGGAACGGTACAGGTGTTGGCTCAGGATGGGTTGCAGTGTGGCATTGATGAGGGTTGACTTGCCGCTGCCGCTGACCCCCGTGACGCAGATGAACGTGCCTAACGGCAACGTCACGTCCACGTTCTTGAGGTTGTTGCCACGGCACCCTTTCAGCGTAAGGGCCTTTCCGTTACCTTCTCGTCGCTGCTTGGGCACCTCGATGACGCGTGTGCCGTTCAGGTAATCGGCGGTGAGGGTGTGCTGCTGCAACAGCTGTTCAGGCGTGCCGGTGAACACGATATGGCCGCCCTTGCGGCCCGCTAGCGGCCCGATGTCGATGATGTAATCGGCTTGCAGCATCATCTCCTTGTCATGCTCGACAACAAGGATGGTGTTGCCGTCGTCGCGCAAGGTCTTGAGGGAATCCAGCAAGCGCTGGTTGTCGCGCTGATGCAGTCCGATGGACGGTTCATCCAGGATATAGAGCACATTGACCAAGCGCGACCCGATTTGCGTGGCAAGCCTGATGCGCTGGCTCTCGCCGCCCGACAGGGAGGCCGAGTTGCGGTTGAGCGACATGTAGTCCAGCCCGACATCGATGAGGAAATCGAGGCGGCTGCTGATTTCCTTGACGATTTCGCGCGCTATCTCCCACTGTGTGGGTGTGACGTGGTTGTGCAGGTCGTCGATCCACTCCTTGAGTTCGTTGATGTCCATAGCCGCCAATTGGGCTATGTTCTTGTCATTCAGCCTGAAGTGCAACGCCTCGCGGTTGAGCCGCGCACCGCCGCACTCGGGGCACACCGCCCGTGAGTAGAATTGCCCGGCCCACTTTTGCGCGGCGCTGGTGGCGGTGTCGTCCTGTTGTATCTCGAGGTACTTGAGCAGTCCGTCATAGGAGAGGAAATAGTTGCTGGTGCTCAGGGTCTCGGTGCGCAGGTTCAGACGCTCGTTGGTGCCGTTGAGGATGTCGTTGATGGCTTCTTCGGGCAGTTCGCCCAACGGTGTGTCTAGCGTGCATCCGTATTTCTCGCAGATGGCTTGTATCTGCCAGAATATCTGCACATTCTTGTATTTTCCCAAGGGCATGATGCCGCCGCCACGAATGCTCTGACTCATGTCGGGCATGATCTTGCTGAGGTCGATGAGGTTCACATAGCCCAGTCCCTTGCAGTGCGGGCAGGCCCCCAGCGGGGAGTTGAAAGAGAAATTGTGCGGTGCCGGCTCCAGATAGGACAGCCCTGTGGCCGGGTCCATAAGCGAGCGGCTGTAATAGCCCAGTTCGTCGTTTTCGGCATCCAGGACCATCAACTGCCCGTTGCCCTGCTTGAATGCCAGTTCGGCAGTGTCGGCCAGCCGCTTGCTGTCCTTGTCGGAAACCTTGAGGCGGTCCACGACGAGTTCGACGCTGTGGTTGACATACCGGTCGAGCTTCATGCCGAAGGTGATTTCCCTGATGGTGCCATCGACGCGCACGTTGATATACCCCTTCTTGCGCAGGTTCTCGAACAGGTCCTTGTAGTGGCCTTTACGGTTCTTGACCAGCGGGGCAAGGATGTAAATGCGGTGACCCTGATAACGCTCGAGGATGAGGCTCAGAATCTTCTCGCTGGTGTACTTGACCATCCGCTCGCCGGAAAGGTAGGAAAAGGCATCGGCGGCACGTGCATACAGCAGCCTGAGGTAGTCATACACCTCGGTGGTCGTGCCCACCGTGCTGCGCGGGTTGCGGTTCACGGTCTTCTGCCCAATCGAAATAACGGGGCACAAGCCGGAAATCTTGTCCACATTGGGCCGTTCGAGCATTCCCAACATGTTGCGGGCATAGGAGGAAAACGTCTCCAGATAGCGGCGCTGCCCTTCGGCAAACACCGTGTCAAAGGCGAGTGAAGACTTGCCGCTGCCGCTCAGTCCCGTTATCACGGTGAGTTTGTCATGCGGTATCTCCACATCGATGTTCTTGAGGTTGTGGACTCTTGCGCCCAGCACCTCAACACAGTCTATTTCCTGCCCGTTCAGTTTCATTTAACTCGTGTCTTTTGATATATATTATGTCCTCTTTATTTGGCTACTCAACAGTAACACTCTTGGCCAAATTGCGCGGCTGGTCCACATCAAGACCTTTCTGCACGGCAATGTGATAGGCCAGCAGTTGCAGCGGAATAACGCTCAACAATGGCGCTAGACACGCTATCGTGTCGGGCACCTCGATGTATTCCGAGACGATTTTCTTGACTACCTCGTCCCCCTCGGTGATGATGGCTATGATGCGTCCGTTGCGGCTCTTCACCTCCTGCATATTGGAAATGATTTTCTCGAGCAATTGGTGATGTGTCGCAATAAAGACAACAGGCATTTCTTTGTCGATCAGAGCAATGGGGCCATGTTTCATCTCGGCCGCAGGATAACCCTCGGCATGGATATAACTGATTTCTTTTAGTTTGAGAGCACCCTCGAGGGCTACAGGAAAGTTCCACTTACGTCCCAAATAAAGAAAATTGTGAGCATAGGTGAATATCTTGGAAAGTGTCTCGATTTGACTGTTTTGGGCCAAAATGCGTTCTATTTTATCGGGAATTACCTGCAATTCATCAATGACCTTCTGATATTCTTCGTGGCTTATGGAACCTTTCGCGTCACCGATAGCCAGCGCCAGCATGGTCAGCACACACACTTGCCCGGTAAATGCTTTAGTTGAAGCGACACCGATTTCGGGCCCCACATGAGTATAGGTTCCCGTGTCGGTGTTGCGTGCGATACTGCTGCCCACGGCATTCACCACTCCGAACACAAAGGCTCCAGCCTCTTTCGCCAGCGATACCGCCGCCAATGTGTCGGCAGTTTCTCCACTTTGCGATATCGCGATCACAACATCATCGGGATAAATGACGGGGTCGCGGTAGCGGAACTCACTGGCATACTCAACATCGACAGGAATTTTGCAGAAGTGCTCGATGAGCTGCTTGCCGATGAGCCCGGCATGCCATGATGTGCCGCAACTGACAATGATGAAACGTCTTGCCTGGATAAGACGCTCGTGGTGCTCAGTAACAGCGCTGAGCACTACCCTGTGGTGTTCAGGCAAGAGCCGGCCACGCATGCAATCTTTCAACACATTAGGCTGGTCAAAGATTTCCTTAAGCATAAAATGAGGGAATCCGCCCTTATCAAGCATCGCCAAGTCCAGTTTCACGTTCTTGACCTCGACAGGAACATCTTCGCCGGTGAGGGTGTGGACGCGCAGGTCCTCGCCGCGTCGGCACACGACCACCTCCTCATCGTTCAGGTACACCATGCGAGTGGTGTACTCCACAATAGGCGAAGCGTCACTGGCGATGAAGTACTCCTGACGGTCATCACCGATGCCTACTACCAGCGGACTGCTCTTGCGGGCTGCCACCAGGCAATCGGGGTTGGAACGGTCAAGCACGACAATGGCATAGGCGCCGATGACACGTTTCAACACGGTTTGTACAGCAACCTCAAGACTCACACCCAGACTTTGCTGCACGTATTCGATGAACTGAACCAGCACCTCGGTATCTGTCTCACTTTGGAAATGCATGCCACGCTCCATCAACTGATTTCGCAGCACGGCATAATTCTCGATGATGCCGTTGTGAACAAGAGTAAGATTGCCGCTCTCTGAAACATGTGGATGGGCGTTTGCCGTCGTCGGGCCACCATGCGTTGCCCATCGTGTGTGAGCAATTCCGATTGTCCCCGAGCGGTCCTTGTCTTCACTTTGGTTTTCCAGTTCTGAAACCTTGCCCTTAGCCTTATAAATATTTAATTTGCCATCATTAGCAATCATCGCAATGCCCGCGCTGTCATAACCGCGGTATTCCAAGCGATGCAAGCCTCCAATCAGTATTGGGTAGGCTTGTTCCGTTCCGATGTATCCAACAATTCCACACATAATTCTATAGTTTAAGTTTTAAATATTTATATCAATCCACCACCCAATCCTTGTTGTAAACGGTGAAAGAGCGCTTGCTGCGGTACAGGTCGCTCTGCTTGGGGATGCGCACCTTGTAGGTCTTGCCTGCTGCGTTGGTCAGCTTGGTGGAACGGATCCATGGATTGGCCTCGCGCAGTTGGGCATAGGTGATGCCTTTGCCCTTTGCCCAGTCAATCCAGCTGGCAACCGGACCTGTGACATCAACGGTAGTATAGGATATGGGTTGGTACAGGTGTTTACGGGAGAAGCGGTAGCCGTAGCGCTTAGGGGACTCCATAAGCAGCTTGTAGGCAATGATGCGGAAGACATATCGTGACGTCTCCTGCACCAGGTACAGGTCAAACGAGTTGTCCACCTTCTGCTTCGAGAGCTCGTTAGAAAGCCGCTGCATGCCGGCGTTGTAGCTGGCGGCGACAGTGGGCCAGTGCCCGTATTTCTTGTAGGCCGCCTTGAGGTACTTGCAGGCGGCGACGGTTGATTTCTCGGGGTCAAAGCGCTCGTCCACCTCGTCGCTCACCTCCAGTCCGTAGTCCCGGGCTGTGCCAGCCAGCAGTTGCCATGTGCCTGCGGCTTTGGCGCTGGAATAGGCGTTGTAGTCCATTGAGCTCTCGGTGACGGCAAGATAAAGGAAATCCAGGGGCACGCCCTGGTCCTTCAATATCTTGGCCAATGCCGGAAAGTAGCGGTTGGCGCGTTTGAAGCACAGTTCGGTTGTCGTCTGGCCGTAGATGATGCCTGTCAACTCACGGTCCAGGCGTTCGGCCATGTCCAGGCGGTCAAAGCTCACTTTTTCACCGGCAAAGGTCACGCTGGTGGGAATGTCGGGGCTCGCTGTCGTGCTGAACACGGGCGAGGCGGTCTCCTGTTTGCTGTATTCTCTCTTGAGTTGGGCTTGAGATGTGATGGACGCCGCCATCATCACCACAGCCATCAAAATGATTTTCTTCATGATAAGGGTTGAACTGTTTGTTACTTAGAAGCCCCCTGTGCCGTTCGATGTGCCGCGGCTGCCCTTGCTGTGCAGGACGGTGATGTCGCCCTTTCCTTCATATTTCTCGCCGTCGCTTCCGACCGCCGTTACCACAAAGTAGTAAACGCCGGTGTCCACATAACTGCCGTTGTGTTTACCGTCCCAGCGACCATTCGGGTCAGTGTACTCATATACCAGACCGCCCCAACGGTTAAAAATCCAGCAATGGAATTCAACAATAGACTTACAGGGAACGAACCAATAGTCGTTATCACCTGTGGATGAACCGGGTGTGAAAACATTGGGGAAAAGCTTCCCTTTTCCATCCAATCCCAAGCTGCTTGCGCTCAAATTAATCATGATGGGGTCGCCATAGGCTTCGCAGTCGCCATCCCGATTAGCTACCATATAACGAGCGTAATAGGTCCCCGCGTCATTGAACGTGTAATCAACCTCGTTTTGGTTATCTTGAAGGAAGACGTTTTCAAATTCGGCATCCGATGCAATTTCCCACTTGCTGTATATCGCCTCCTCGGAGGGAAAGCCGGTGAACACGATGTGGGCAGGGGCGTCGCCACCCTTTAATTCACCGTCCAGTTTCTTCTCATTGCCGTTCTTGTCCACAAGATAGGCAACAAAACCACAAGCCACCGCATTTGTCTGGTAATCCGGGCCCTCGAGTATTTTTTCTTGATTCCACTTTTTTAGAAACTGGTCGCCTGACAGCCAGAATTGTGTATTGCATAGGGGTTGTTGCAACTGGATGCCATCGTCCAGACTCTCGAAGGTTTCGACGACCGATTTCGTTGTCCAATCAGAGTCTTCTTCCCGTACCTGTGTATCATAGGATAACTCTATTTTGCGGTCAAGCACCTGGCTCTTTCCTGTGACTGAGCTATAGAGTATCTTGTGGCCGATGCCGTCCACCCTGATATTGAGAAGGTCGCAAGAAGAATCCTCGATGAACATGTCGTTCAATTCCAGCATGTAGTCGGCATAGTTGACTACCCAGCAATAATAGGGATCGGTGCCATCATAAATGGTGTATCCCATATTGGGTTTTACCTGCTCTAATGTAGTCATGCGACCGATGGTGTCAGGATAGCTCCAATTGCTCGCGTCAAAGGAAAGCCATAGTGCTGGCTCTCCAGATGTTGTAGTGAAGGTCATATCCACAGAATCGGTGTCATAGACGACATATATCATGTCCAGCCCGGTTTCCTTTTTATCAGGCGTTATCGGGATGGGTGCATACGTGTGATATCCAGTGAAACTTACCTGACCACCAGCCGACAACAATGCCAGCACGGCAGCCATGAGCGAAATCAATCTTTTGTTCATAGTGCGCACTTGATGATGTAATCTGTTATACATTATTATAACGAGAATTCCCCTTGGCTTATTGCCCCCCCGGTAGATTTTAGTTTGTCGTCGGCTATTAACTATTTTTCATCCAATCTTTACATTATTATAAAAATAATGCGTACCTTTGCAGCCTGTAAAACGATTTGAGACTAACTAATAACTAACTATATCAGTTTTTTCAAAATTTTTTAGAGGTAGCCGCAATCTACCCCATCACTCCGTCATCAACGATGGCCGAGCACGTGGACGAGTGGGCCGCCGCTGGCCGCAAGAACATCTTTGGCGAGACCGTTATGGTCCAGGAGATGCAGAGCGAGGGTGGTGCTGCCGGCGCCGTTCACGGTTCGCTGCAGGCCGGTGCCCTGACCACGACCTATACCGCGTCGCAGGGTCTGCTGCTGATGATCCCCAACATGTACAAGATCGCTGGTGAGTTGCTCCCTGGCGTGTTCCACGTTTCGGCCCGTACGCTGGCCAGCCACACCCTGTGTATCTTTGGTGACCACCAGGACGTGATGGCTACCCGCCAGACCGGTTTCGCCATGCTTGCCGAGGGCAGTGTACAGGAAGTTATGGACCTCGCCGGTGTTGCCCACCTGAGCGCCATCAAGGCTCACGTTCCCTTTGTCAACTTCTTTGACGGTTTCCGCACCTCGCACGAGATCCAGAAGGTTGAGGCCATGGACCAGGAAGACCTGCGTCCCCTCATCGACATGGAGGAGCTGGTATACCGCAGTTCCCGCCATCGTCGAGGACTACATGAACAAGATCAGCGAGATCACTGGCCGCAAGTATGGTCTGTTTGACTACTACGGTGCCAAGGATGCCGACCGCGTCATCATCGCCATGGGCAGTGTGACCGAGGCTATCCGCGAAACCGTTGACTACCTCACCGAGAAGGGTGAGAAGGTCGGCCTCGTTGCTGTGCATCTGTATCGTCCCTTCAGCGCCAAGCACTTCCTCGCAGCCGTTCCCAGCACTGCCAAGCGCATTGCCGTGCTCGACCGCACCAAGGAGCCCGGCGCCAACGGCGAGCCCCTGTATCTTGACGTGAAGGACTGCTTCTATGGCACCGAGAATGCCCCCGTGATCGTGGGTGGCCGCTACGGCCTCGGTTCCAAGGACACCACGCCCGCCCAGATTCTCGCCGTTTATGAGAACCTGGCCCTGCCGATGCCCAAGAACCAGTTCACCATCGGTATCGAGGACGATGTTACCTTCGCCTCGCTGCCCATGAAGGAAGAGGTTGCCATGGGTGGTGCCGGCATGTTCCAGGCCAAGTTCTACGGTCTGGGTGCCGACGGTACCGTGGGTGCCAACAAGAACAGTGTGAAGATCATCGGTGACAACACCGACAAGCACTGCCAGGCCTACTTCTCCTACGACAGTAAGAAGTCGGGTGGTTTCACCTGCTCGCACCTGCGCTTTGGCGACGAGCCCATCCGCTCGACCTACCTGGTGACCACGCCCAACTTCGTGGCTTGCCACGTTCAGGCCTATCTGCACATGTATGACGTGACCCGCGGTTTGCAGAAGGGTGGTACCTTCCTGCTCAACACCGTTTGGGACGCCGACAAGCTGGCCGAGAACCTGCCCAACAACGTGAAGAAGTACTTCGCCGACAACAACATCAAGGTTTACTACATCAACGCCACCAAGATCGCTCAGGAGATTGGTCTGGGCAACCGCACCAACACCATCCTGCAGAGCGCATTCTTCCGCATCACCGAGGTCATCCCCGTTGACCTGGCCATCGAGCAGATGAAGAAGTTCATCGTCAAGTCCTATGGCCGCAAGGGTGAGGACGTCGTGAACAAGAACTATCAGGCTGTTGACCGTGGTAACGAGTACACCGAGCTGACCGTTGATCCCGCTTGGAGTAACCTCACCGTCGAAGGTCCCGCTGCCGACAATGCTCCCGCATTTGTCCACAACGTGGTTCGTCCCATCAACGCACAGAACGGTGACCTGCTGCCCGTGAGCGCATTCAAGGGCCGCGAGGACGGTACTTGGGATGCCGGTACCGCTGCCTATGAGAAGCGCGGTGTGGGCGCCTTCGTTCCCGTTTGGAAGGCCGAGAACTGTATCCAGTGCAACAAGTGCGCGCTCGTCTGCCCGCACGCTGCCATCCGTCCCTTCGT